>JBOFRK010000176.1:0-2843 GCA_051650945.1 Alphaproteobacteria bacterium | reverse complement strand
TACGTGAAAGAGCTCAAACAGCAGGCTGCTCAGCTGGGGCTTTCTGAAAAGCTAAGGTTGCTGCCCCACATAGACGATCTCCCAACGTTGTATAAGCTCGCTTACGCTGTTGTTTCTGCTTCAACAGAGCCGGAAGGCTTTGGCCGCATTATAGCGGAAGCTGGAGCCATGGAGCGTCCAGTGATTGCTGCAGACCATGGTGCTTCAAAAGAGATTGTCATTCCTGAAGAAACAGGGTTTTTATTTCAGTCTGGCCAGATTGGAAGCCTCTCAAGCGCCCTTGAACAAGTTTTAACTTTAAACAAGAGCGCTTACAAAGCCATGGGGAAGCAAGCCAAAAAAAGAATTTTGACTCACTTTTCCCAAGACCATTTTTGTAATGAAACCCTTCGCCTTTACGAAAAAATCAGCGAGCAGAAGCGTTCTGTTTAGGGAACTTTAGCCCTGAATGACTGTCAGAGGCCTAGGAGCAGGAAGTGTATCATAGTTGCTTTCTTTTGAAGTTGGACGGGGTGGCACTTCAGGAACATTTACGTATGCGTCGCTGGGGCTTATTCTAGGGTGCATTTCTAAGTATGTGCTCGCAGCTCCTGAATAGCCGCTATCTGTAGAGCCAAAATAGCGGTCAGAAAAAAAATTTTGAGGAGATTCGCCAATTTCTACGTATGTAGGTGGCCTGGTATTCGTACCTGAGGGATGTGAAATGCTGGTGGAAAAAGCGCGTGGCTGCTCGTATAATTCCGTTTCTGTCTTTGCTATCGTTGCTCCATCGGCAGGCTCTTCTCTTCGCACATCTTGTCTTCCCTGCATCACGAGGTTTCTAGATTTTTGCGGGGAGCTGGAAGTGTAGCTTATAATGGGAAGACTAATTTCTCTGTCTCCTTGTCGCCTGTTAGAGTGCTTCTGATTTCCAAAGCATTTTTTTAATAGGCAAACAACGCCACCAACAACAGCCACGCCACCAACAACAGCAGCTGCGCCAATGCCGATATCTTTGAAGTTATAGTCACTGCTGCTTGCTGCTGGAAGTTGCCTCTGAATGGGTGGCAACATGGGAGCCCCTGTGCTGTTGTAGCTGATGTTTAAGTTTGGTTCAGGATCTAAAGAAACTGCAGGCAAAAAAGGCTCTGCTGTTGGAGCTAAAGTAACCTCTTCGGGGAAATAATTGTTGACAACGCTCCCGTCAAAAAGGCTCTTTAAAAAATGCGCTGCCTCGTTTCCAAGTTGAGCAAGTTGATTTCCAGACTCTGTTCTAAGTTCGATATAGTCACCTTGATGTCGCAGCGCAAAAAGTGTTCTTCCCTGATCGTAGAAGGCAACCAAGTGAGGTCCTGAGATTTTCGCATTGTTGTATGCAGGAAAATCAAGTCGACTGTGACCAAGGGAAGCCTTGAATATTCCCTTGTTTTTATCTCCCTCTATGCTGGGTAAAAGCTTAACAAAACCGTAAACCCCCCCCTGAGGAAGCACAATATGTTGTTTATTTCTGGAATTAAAAAATTCAAAAAATTTCTCTTCCGTTGTTCTTTTGGCAAATGTTTCAAGGGTTCCCGCTTCATTTCTGTCACCAAGTCCAAAGAGAGATGCCCCCCCTAGTTGGCTCTGGTAGACTGCACAATTTCCTCCTGAAGACATAGATGCTGCAAAAAAATTACGTTCTCGACTTTCAATCTGATGTTGAAAATCCTTTAATGATGAAGCCATAGAGCCATAATCAGCTTCAATTCTGCCTGACGAGAGCATGCTGATTCTGGGAACGGGGAGGATGTAAGCGTGGGAAGCTCCTGGAGAAGTAAAATATTCTTTTAACTTCTCTTGGGAATATTGCTTTGTGTCACAGTTTGATTTTTTCTGATTTCCTGTTGAAGCTGATTCGCTTGCTCTCAAAAGAGACAGAAAGGTAAGGCCTGCCAAAAGTACCTTAGGATCCATAGGGCCTGAGACATTGGTTCGCTTTTGATTCGAAAAATCTCTCTCTTGTTCTCTTAAAAAATTTGATCTCTTTGCTTGTTTTTTTCGATGCTGTGTTTGCTCCCCTAAAGAAAAATTTTTGCCCGCATAAACCGGCAGACTGTTGAAGCAACAACTTGCAATGATTAAAGAAGATACTATTTTTTTGGACATTATTTATTCCCTTATTTTTAACTAAAAAAAACAACCAAAGTGAATATAAGCAAATAAAGAATGAATGAAAAATGAATCCTATAGCCGTTTGATAGCTTTTGTTTTTATCTAAAAGAGACATATTTTTTACAGCTTGATATAGAGCTAGCGTGGGTCAGCTGTGAAGGTTTGATAAAGCTGGAGGGCATGTTGCCGTGCTTTATCGTGGGCAACAAAGGGAAAAGGATAGGTTTTTCCCAGCTCAACCCCTGATTGGGCGAGAAGAAAAGAGGGCGCTTCGAAAGGCCTGTGCACCCACGGGGCAGGCAGGTCTTTTAATTCTGGGACAAATGTTTTGATATAGCGACCTTCAGGGTCAAATTTCTCTCCTTGGGAGAGGGGGTTGAAGATGCGTATATAGGGGGCTGCGTCTGCCCCGCAGCCCGCTACCCACTGCCAATTGGCGGGGTTGCTTGCAGGGTCTGCATCCACAAGGGTGTCCCAAAACCACGCTTCACCTTGCTGCCAAGGGATGCGTAGATGTTTAACCAAAAAAGAAGCGGTGATCATCCGCACCCTGTTGTGCATCCACCCCAGCTTCCAAAGCTGACGCATGCCTGCGTCCACCAAGGGATAGCCCGTTTGGCCTGTTTGCCATTTTTCTAACCAGGTTGCATTTTCTTCCCAGGGAAATTGTTCAAATTTACGCCGGAAAGGATGGGTTTTGAGGGAAGGAAATT
>JBOFRK010000175.1:0-1458 GCA_051650945.1 Alphaproteobacteria bacterium | reverse complement strand
GAATGTCCCCGGCAACGGCCTTGGGGTTGCGATTGAAGCCGGCAGCACCCTCGGGTGGGAGCGTTATGTAGGCAGAAAAGGGCTTATCTGTGGCTTAGAGACCTTCGGAGCTTCTGCACCAGCCGGCGATCTTTTTTCTTTTTTTGGCTTTACAGCGGAAATCATTTTTTCCAAAATTCAACAGCGCCGTTTCAGGGTTTAAATTTCAAATTTTTTAAGCGGGTTACGCCTTACTATTTTTTCTTCTCGCCCCGGCCCTGTTGAAATGATATCCACGGGTAGTTTTGTAAAATTTTCAATAAATTTTACATATTCGATGTAATTAGGATCTAGATCTTCAAATTTTTTAATTCCTTTTGTGTTTTTCCATCCTTTAAAATTTTTATAAATTGGTTTGATTTTTCTCCATTTTGAAGGCTCTTGCGGAAGTTGATCAAACTTTACGCCGTCAATCTCATAACCAACGCATACGTTAACGCTTTCAAAACCATCCAAAACATCTGCTTTTGCTAGTGCTAAAGATTGAATTCCATTCATCTTAGCCATTTGTTTTGTTGCAACCAAATCTAACCACCCGCAATCCCGCTTGCGACCCGTTACAGCACCAAATTCTTTGCCGATTTTTCCAATTTTTTCGCCCATTTCATCACTTATAAAGGTAGGGAAAGGGCCATTGCCAACACGTGTAGTATAAGCTTTGATAACACCCAATTTATGATTATTTTTCAAAACAATGCCTAAATGGTATTCAGCCGCAGTTGCAAAAGTATTTGAACTCGTAACATAAGGATAGGTGCCGTAAGTAATATCAAGCCATGCGCTTTGGGCTCCCTCGATGAGCAATTTTTTGTTGGAAGCTTGCATGGCATGAAGCTCAAAAGCCACATCCGCAATATAAGGAGAAATTTTGGGGGAATAATCCAGAAGATATGCCATAATTTCTTTTTTCTGGACCTCTTCCTGGCCATAGCCACGTCGAAGCGCATTGTGATGCACAAGCAATTGCTCTACTTTTTTCTCTAATCTTTCACGATTTTCTGGATGATCTAAATTGACAAGATCCCCCACACGAATCGCGCGCCGCCCTGCTTTATCCTCGTAAGCGGGACCAATGCCTTTTCGAGTCGTATTAAGATTTTTTGATTGTTCTTCTATAGCCTCTAGGGAAATATGCAAGGGTAAGATCAAAGGGATACGAAAATCTATTTTCAAGTTTTTGGGGTCAATATCAACATTTGCACTTTTTAAATTTTGTATTTCCCGGATAAGACTTTCCGGGTTAAGCACAGTCCCAGAACCTAGGTAGCAAACAATCCCTTTACGTAAAATCCCCGATGGGATAAGGCTCAACTTAAATTCTTGGCCGCGGGTGACGATGGTATGCCCAGCGTTGTTACCTCCATTGTACCGCACGACACCATCCGCTGAATCAGCTAGTAGATCTGTAATTGAGCCTTT
>JBOFRK010000174.1:0-6954 GCA_051650945.1 Alphaproteobacteria bacterium | reverse complement strand
TATCGCCGATATCCGAAAGACGAGATGCTTTATAACATCCACTCACCAGAAGGCTGATACCTGCTGTAAGACAGAGAGAATAAAAAGGTTTCATAAAACAGACCTTTCTTGCGGAGAATGATCTCCTACTTTGACTTGTTTTCTGGCAGTGATTGTTCCAAAAATAGGCTTTTTGCTTGCAGGATTTAAAACGCGAACCGCGTCGCCCGCACCACCTTCATCTAGGGCCTTGCCCTGCTGTTCGATGGTGAGGGAGTTTTTTTGATAAATAACAGTAACCATTTCGTTTTTTTTGACTAAGATCGGTTTTTGGAGATCTCGTGCTTTGATGATTTTTCCTGGCTCAAGGTTCTTTTGGCGAGGTGTTTTTTCGACTAAATCCTCCATTTTTAAGACGGCATTTTTTAAATTTGAGCCCATTTCAACCGTGTTCCATTCCAAGTCATCTTGCTGGATCACTTCGCCAGGAGCAATGGATCTAACCACAAAAGGAAGCCTTAAAGATAAGGTAAAACCCCCTTTAATCATCAAAGGCTTCATCCCATCTGGCGTAGATACTGTTGCTGTAAAGCGGGAGCGATGCTGGTCAATTGCCACATGCTCAACGCGAAAGCTGCCTCCTTTGAGGGAGGACAACAGCGCAACACATCTGGGATCAAAGCTCAAACGCACACTTTGAGAGCCCGTTTGTTCTTGAACTTGGGAAGCAATTTCTTTGGAAAGAAATCGTGGATCATCCTCGTTACTAGAAAGATCTTTTAAATCCGTTGCTTCAGGTTTTCCTAAGCAAACAGACAAACATAAAAAGAGCCCCACTGCTGATGCAACAAAAAGCGATTTGATTGGAAAATGATACTGTCCCATGGGTTACGATTTCCTTTGATGAAGGGAGTGTCTTAAAAACTGATTAACCATTTCTGGCCAAGGAAATGTCTACTTCTTTGCGCTGGTTATCTTTTTTGATGACCTCTGCGCAGGCTTGATAACAAATCTGAGCATCAATGATGCCCGTCATTTGGGTAATCAACTGTACGTTTGAAGCCTCAATATGTTTTTGAAGGATGCTGCCGTAACCTTGTTCATCGGGTTGTCCTTCCACAGGGTCGCCAGAAGCGGGGGTCTCTTTGTAGAAGTTTTCACTGATGGCTTCAAGGCCTCGGGGGTTGTTAAAAATAGTCAAACTAAAATTTCCAACCAGCTGCGCTTCCTCTTCACCATCAACTTTTGCGTAAATTTCACCTTGTCGGTTGATATAAATATCTGTCGTGTACTCAGGAATCGTAAAACCATCTTCCACAAGGTATCCTTCTGATGTCACAATACGGCGCTGTTCATCAAGGGTAAAGTTACCAGCCTGGGTGTAAACGTATGTATCATCTGAATAGGTAACTTTTAGATATCCGGGCCCGTCGATGTAAACATCAAGGGGATTTTCTGTTGAGATAGCTTCTCCTTTTGCAAGATGCCGATAGGTGCTGCCTACGCGAACGCCCGTTCCAACTTGAAATGGGACAGGCGTCACATTGCCTGTATCATCCAGTGGCATGCCAGCAGGTTGATACATTTGATAAAGGGTATCCTTAAATTCGATTTCTTGTGCTTTGAAGGCGATCGTTTTGGAGTTTGCGATGTTACCGGTCAGCGTTTCCATTTTTGTTTTCATTGCGTGCATACCTGTTGCAGCAATATCACTTGCGGCCATAATCCGTCTCCTTGTAAAATTTTGTTATTTTTAGCGACAATTTGTAAAATTTTTTTTAAGTTCGAAAAATTAAATTTTAGGCCCTTAACAATGGACTTAAGAATGGATGGATCATTTCTGATTGGGTTGCTTGATAAGTTTGGCTCATATAAACGGCTTGTTGGTAGGTAGTCGTGAAATTGGCAAGGTCTATCATTTCTTCACCAGAGCTTGTATTGCTCGTTTCTAAAAAACCTTGAAGAATATTTGGTCTCTCAACAGGCTGCGCTTCTTGGTCTGGCGTTGGTTCATAGACGTTGTCCCCAATGGTTTTTAGGTTCTGCCGGTCTTCAAACTGAAACAGCCCAAGGGTCGCAATTTTTTCTTGGGTGGTGATAGAAAAAATAGAGCCGTCTCGGTTCACGCTAATTTTTTCTCCTATGGGAATGACGATAGGAGAACCCCCATCATCAAGGATTGCACGCCCATCTGACGTTCTCAAAACTCCCTCAGAATCTTGTAGCATTTCTCCAGCCCTTGTATAAACTTCCCCTTCTAACTTTAAAAAACCTTCCCCTAAAATTGCAACGTTATAAACATCTCCAGTGGCTCTCAAACCTCCTTGCTGCAGATTTCTCCATTCAGGTCCGTGGACGACGTAGCTAATTTTTTCTCCATAACTCACAGGGTGTTCATAGTTTTCAAAAAGAGACATGTGCTTTTGAAAACCAGATGTTCCAAAGTTCCCAACATTATGTCCTGTTTCTTGCAAAGCGCGGTTAAGCCCAATAAACTGGGTTCCAAGAAGCGAAGCGACGACCTTAGCCATGTAAAAATCCCTCTTTTATCTAAAATTTTTATGCTGTTGTTTAGATTCTGTTTACCTTTTTGGATGCAGGATGTGTGCCAGTCTTGATCTAATGGACAAAATATAAACAAGGTGAACGTGTTCATTTTGGCACGATGATTTCACAGGGTATAAAACCGTACCTGAGACTAAAGAAAAGAGGAAATCATGGAGGATACATCAAAAACAACCCAAAGCTCTGAGCAAGAACCTGGAGCTATTGCTAAAAAACCTGAAAAAAAAAAGGGAGGTAAGTTTCTTTTCATCCTGATTATAATAGGTATGTTGGGGGGGGCGCTTGCAGCAGCTCTTCTCACGTCACAAGGACGACAGATGTTGGGATTGGAAGAGCCACCGAAGCCCAAAAAGGAAGAACGCTCTTTAACAAGCTTTCAAAAATCATTTTTTGTAGCACTTCCTGACATTCTTGTGAACCTAAGTGCCCCGGCTGGAACCAAGCAACGCTTTTTAAAAATTTCTCTTGTATTGGAATTAACCCAAGAGAAACACATTCAGGATATACAGGTGGTTATTCCACGTATTGTGGACCAGTTTCAAGTGTACTTAAGGGAGTTGCGAGTAGATGATTTTAAAGGATCAGAGGCGATGTACCAACTAAGAGATCAACTTTTAGTTCGTGTGAATGCAGAGTCTGCCCCCATTAAAGTGCGCAACGTTCTGTTTAAAAATATGCTGGTTCAGTAAGGAGAAAAAGCGTATGGTCAAAAATACACAAGCAACAAAACAGGCAAAAGGGCAAGCTGTGAAGGCGCCCCAGGGAGGTGCCCTTCCTCCATGGCTAGATGCTATTTTAAACCCGGAGACGGTTTCTTATGAACGCCTACCTATGCTTGAAGTCATTTTTGAGCGGGTGACCCGTACGCTTTCAACTGGCCTGCGAAATTTAACCTCGGACAACGTTGAAGTCAGCTTAAGTGAGATCGTTTCCCTTCGTTTTGGAGAACACCTAGATAAAGTTTCTCCCCAATCTTTGATTGGTATTTTTACGTCAAAACAATGGGAAGGTGGCTCCTTAATCATTGCAGATTCACCGCTCATTTATTCTATTGTGAATGTATTTTTGGGAGGAAGGCGAAACCAAGAGTCTTCAAAAATCGAAAACACTAAATCCTACACAACCATCGAGCGCAATCTGGTTAAACGTCTCTTTAAATTGTTACTAGATGAGCTGGAGTCAGCGCTGGAACCTCTTGCTCCAACAAAATTTTCCATCGACCGGATTGAAGCAAGTCCAAAATTTGCGACCATCGTAAGACCTTCGAACGCTGCAATATTAGTGCGTTTGAAAATTCAAATGGAAGGGAAAGGCGGTGTGATAGAATTGCTGATTCCCTACGGAAGCCTAGAAGCTATTCGCCCCATGCTTTTGGAGATGTTTGTAGGTGAAAACATAGGCCGTGATAGCGTTTGGGAGAACCATGTATCCAAGGAGTTGCAACATACGGAAGTGACCCTTGAAGCGGTTTTAGATGAGGTTCATCTAGGCCTAGGCACGGTGGTGAGCTGGCGAGAGGGAAGCTCGTTACCCCTCGGTGTAACCCCCGAAAGCCAAGTTAAGGTAAGATGTGGGGAACACAATCTTTTTGTTGGAAAAATGGGCCAAAAAAATGGAAACATCGCCATTTTCTTGGATGCTGATTACTTAAACCGCGCAGAGGAGGCAGAAGATGCTTAATTTTTATATACCTTCATTTTTTTGGGATGCAGGGCTTGTAACCCTTGTCATGTGTGCTTTTGCTTATACGTCTTTATTAGCGCGCAAACTGAACGTTTTTTATAAAAATAGACAAGATCTAGAACGGCTGCTTTCAGCGTTTTCTCAGTCACTGGTTCATGCAGAAACAAGCTTAAATCAGTTGCGTCAGAAAACGACTGAATTTGAGGAAAGCTTAAATCTCAAAATTCGAACGGCTACATCCTTGGTAGACGACCTCAGATTTTTTTCAGACCGCGGGGAGTCTTTGGTAAAAGAGCTTGATCGTGAAGTTCGAAAAGCTAGGGAGGCTAAACAAGAAATGGCCAAAGCTGAAACGGAAGAAGAACCTTTTAAAAAATTAGCGCATAAGCAAGGGGATTCGCTTCCAATCTTGCCTTCTATCAAGGAATCTGGAGGATTTCTTCAACAAGCAACAGGATTGCACTAATGTCCTCTTTTACACTTTTTCCAAATTCTTCTGCGGAAATCTCACTCCGAAGCATTTTTTGGATTCCCGGCATTTTGCTTGGCATCACCATTTTGCTTGGATTTCGATTTTACGATAAATCTCCTGTTGCTTCTGAAACCCTGCTTTCTGGAGAGTCAAAAAGCTTTTTGCAAGCCGCAGCAGAACCAGAAAAAAGTATGGCAAGTCCTTCTCCAACCAGCGGTGCAGGGCCTTCTCAAGGAGCTGCCGCTCAGCCGCCTTCTGCTCAAGGCTCTGAAAGCTCAAACGTTAAACAGGTAAAAGAAACGTCGCCTGCGCAAAATCCTATTGCTCCCGCAGCAGGGGGAGGACCAGCGAGCTCTAATTCTTTAACTTCAGGTACCGGATCAATTCTCAAAACAGAAGAAAAGCCCGCCGTTGCATCAGAAACGGCTCCCAAAGAACCAGAGCTTGATATCCTGAATTTAACGACGGAAGAAGTCAAAATTCTCCAAAGCCTCTCAGGGCGCCGTAGTGCAATCGAAAAGCGGGAAAAATCTATTTTAGACCGGGAACATCTTTTAGAGATTGCAGAAAAGCGAATTGACCAAAAAGTTCAAGAATTGGAAAAAATTCGAGATGCCCTAAAAGAAATGGTATCTGCCAGAGAAGAGCATGAAAAAGAAAGAATGCGCGGTTTGGTCAAAATTTATGAGTTGATGAAGCCTGATAAAGCAGCCCTTATTTTTGAGGGGCTTGAGCTAGAAGTTTTGTTGGAAGTTGTGGATATGATGAAAGAAGTGAAGCTTTCTCCTATCTTAAGCGCTATGAACCCTCGGGCTGCTCAAAAACTTACGGCTGAACTAGCAGCAAGGCGGAAATTCACCCAAGAAATAAGCCAAATGAACCAAAAAGAAGCTCCAAAACCAGACACTGCGCTTCAGCCTGATAATCCAAGTGCTGAAAAACAAGAAGGCGGTCCAAGTCAGGCCAGTCAGGCTATATAAAAGTTTTAGCTCCATGAAAAAAAGCAGGCCTCAAAAAAGAGACCTGCTTTTTCACACATCAGCGTTTATAAAATAAAGCTAATCCTTTTTATCAGGGGATGCTTCATGGGGCATAGGCTCTGCAGCATGTTCAGTTTTCTTAGCATCGCCTTCTACAGCTTTATGTCCATGCGCCGCGTCGTGATGCTCTTCAGCTTTGTGAGCGTGCTTAGATTTCTTGTGGTGGTGACCTTTACGATGCCCGCCTTTTTTCTTCCTTTTCTTTGCTTCATCATGAGGTGCAGCATGATCCTTCATTTCTTTGTGATCAGCACTCACCGCTTCACCTGGTTTTGTTCCATCCGTTGCTAGCACTGCTTCATGCGTACTTCCTGCTGAGTCTTTACCTTCTTCAGCGAAAGAAACTGAAGCTGTAGACAACATAAGCCCCAAAGCCATTGCGATTAAATTATTATTCATTTAAGTCTCCCGTCGGTTCATTAGATTAATCTTTATTAGAAAAAATTTCCAAATAAAATCAATTACATTAAACCTGAATTTGACAAAAAAATCAAGCAATTTTCTCAAAATTGGGTTGCTTGTAAAGAATGATCGACAGATTCATGTGAGCGGTCTTGTCTGGCTTTTGTATGCTGACCATCGAGAAGCTTAAGGGTGCTTTCTACGTATTGAGTTTGTTAAGGTGCCAAATGCGCTCAAAATTACGCACATCTAAAAGACAAGAATTAATTTTATAATTTTGCTCTGCGTTGTTCGTCACATGGGTGTTTTGGATACGATCATGCATCGTTTACGCGAAAAGGCCCGATCAACCATGGGGGGTCGTGAGTCAACTTCTAGTGTTACGATTGTAGACAGCCAATCGGTGAAGCGCCGATCCCCAAAAAAAATACAGCAAAGGGTTTGATGCTCATAAAAGGGTTAATGGCAGAAAACGGTACATCATGGTAGATACCCTTGGGTTCATCCTATCCGTTCATGTGAGGTGCTAATCTCCAAGATCGAGATATGATTCAGGTTTTGGGAGAAAAAATGAAGGTTCGTTTTCCAAGGATCCATTCTATTTTTGCAGATTCCTGATGCGAAGGCCGCCAAAACAAATTGTTTTTAACGTTTGGGTGGCTCTTAAAGGTGGTCAAACGTCCTCGTAAAACACCGCAAACCCCAAAAGGATTTATGGTTTTGCATAAGCGCTGGATTGTCGAGAGAATTTTCAGCTGGCTTGGTATCTTTAGAAGACTTGCGGTTGATGTTGAAACACTTTCCACAACGGCA
>JBOFRK010000173.1:0-1166 GCA_051650945.1 Alphaproteobacteria bacterium | reverse complement strand
GACGCAAGCTCGGCAACGGTTGGGGGAAGAACCCCTAGCGCAACTTTTTTCGCTTTGCGCCTGCGCTTGGGATACACGCCACCAGCGTGGTCAAAGCTGGCGCGGTTTGGCACGTTATGCCATTGATGGGACGACGTTGCGCACCAGTGACTCCCCAGAGAATCGCCAGCACTTTGGCGCACAGGCCTATGCATCGCAGGTGGTGTCTAGCTACCCGCAGCTGCGGATGGTCACCTTGACGGCGTTGGCAACTCATCTCGTCCGCGAAGTGGCGTTTGGCGAGTATGGCAAGAATGAAATGTTGTATGCGCAGGAAGTGATTGAATTGATTCCCGATTATTCACTCACCGTCCTCGACAAAGGCTTTCTGAGCGCCGAGATTTTGCTGCCCCTCCAGGGTAATGGCCAGCAGCGGCACTGGTTGATTCCGGCGAAAAGCAATACCAAATGGGAGCGCCTTGAGTCCAGTGAACGTGACTATCGCGTCAGGATGAAGGTCTCGCCCCAGGCGCGCGCCAAGCGTCCCGAGTTACCCGAATATTGGGAAGCCCGCGCGATTGAGGTGCTGTCCCGGCAAGGTACGAAGCGGGTTCTACTCACCTCACTGCTGGATCGCACGAAATATCCGGCGGCGGAAATTGCCGAGCAATACAGTCAACGCTGGCGCATTGAGACCAGTTATCGCGAACTAAAGCAGTCGTTACTGGGGGATGAAATCACGCTACGCAGCGGCACGCCTGCCACGGTACGGCAAGAAGTTTGGGGGGCTGTGCTGGCGTATAACTTAGTGCGTCTGGAAATGGCCGAGGTAGCGAAAGAAGTGGGGGCTGCAGCGACCGATCTGAGTTTCCAAATGGCATTGGGCTATTTGCAATATGAATGGAGCTGGCTGGCCACCAATAGCCCTGGCAAAATTCCGAAACAATTGCATCATCTTCGTGAGCGTCTGGGGGAATTATTACTCCCCAAACAACGACGGGGGCGTGAATGCCCCCGTGTTGTCAAAGCCCTAGCGAAGCGCTATCCGGCACGAAAAATCATGAAAACAGACCTTAAGTGAACGGCATTAGGCGTCAGCGCCGGTTTTTAAACAAACATTGATTTTTACGTGCTTGAGCTTTGCCAAGCTTGCTTAGCCAACGCAATCGCATTTTCTCTGGCTTTTG
>JBOFRK010000172.1:0-2432 GCA_051650945.1 Alphaproteobacteria bacterium | reverse complement strand
TTGACAATAAGAATTTTTTTAATGACTATACAAAATAATATTTTATTATTTGGTGGTTATAGCAATGCAATCTTGGTCTCGTTTAGCCCTGATGGGATTTATCTGTTTTTCAGCAGCTTTTGGAATGGAAGAGGAGCATGAGGAAACATATCTGAAATCTTCAACGCTGACGTCACCATCCACAGATGAGGAATCTATCACATATCCTCTAAACGATCAGCAAATTTTGGATGCGTGGGAACAAATGCACCACCTAGCAAGCACACGCCGAGATGAGGTCTTATCAATCCTCAATAAACTTAAAAATGAAAACCTTTCAACCCAAGAACGTTTCGATTCTACAACCAAAATAGCAATGTCTGTTCGCTGGCAAGATGTCAAGGTTCCTAATGGGCTTTCTAAAACTAGGCAACAAGAGTATGCACAAAAAAAATATATCCTGAGTGTATACAGTGATATGTTTGTTTCTTACTTAGTCGACCCTGAAGAAAGGGATTAGGGTCGACTAGATATGGTACGTTTCGCCCTTGAGGATAACTTTCTTTCCGGAGGTAAATTTTTTGCCAAGAAAGACCTTAGCTTCAAGGAACAACACCGGCTGGTTAACGCGCGGCATGATATGCTTACCCTCCAAGAACAAACAAACATTGATCAATTTCCATTCTCAAAAGTAAGCATCCCCATGGGAATTGCCATGGAAGAGAAACTTCGCCAAAAAATTATCCGTGGCGGATGGAAAGATAACGCGCTAGATTCCGAAGCGCTCCTGTTATTGAGTCTTCAAAAAAAGCTGCCCAGGCTGTTACAATCCATCGCCGCTTTGTACCCAGGCGCAACCATCGAAGCTGTGGCTTTAGGCATCTCAACTTATCGTATACCTTGTTCAAAGTGCGAACAATTGATCCAAGGGTTTCAGCACAACCTTCCCTCTCTGTTATGGGAGGCTAAAGGGAATGCGAGCCTTCAAATCAGCCAAACGCTGGGATCCCTTACTTTGGTTGAGAGTCAAAGAATCGGAAGGTTTGAAACCAGGCCTATGACACCTACGGCCTATAAAATTCCAAGTATTATGCCAGACATACACGAATTAACTTGCATTCACCCCTCCCATCCATAAAATGCTTGGAGGTATGAAAAAATAGCTTAAGGAATTTGCTATGAAAAATATTATGAAAAAAACAGTTTCGCTGATGTTGGGTGCTGTTTCGTTATCAGGATGTGTCTACCAAGGGAGTGTGCAAACACCTACCTATTATGAGAGTTACTATCAAGATGACTATCAAAACCCAACATTGATCGATATTCAGCGTCAAATGGCAGAAAACCAATTGCAACGGGAGCTGGAAGTTCAAGAACTTCAACGCCAGATGCGCCAAAAGAATCAAAGCCGCCAACGCCTTCTAAGTCTCCAGCACCAGATTGATGAGAGCCACCGACGCCGGAAGCTAGAGCTTTCAGCCATGCAACAACGCCTGCGCAAGGCCCAGCAGGATGCCGAGCGATTGCGCTATGAACAACAGCAGCGTCACGCCAGAGAACAAACTCGCCTGGAAGAAAGCCAGAGGCTCCGCAGGGAAGAAGCACGTCAGCTTGAACAAGCGCGCCAAAATTCCATGCAAACCTTCAGGCAGGAGCAGGCACGTCGCCTGGAAGAAAGCCAGAGGCTCCGGAGGGAAGAGGATCGCCAGTTTGAACAAGCACGCAAAAATTCTATACAAACCTCCGAACAAGAGCAGGCACGTCGCCTGGATGCGCCACAGGGCGCAGCGCAAAGCGCTGAGGCCTGGGAGCCCAATTCTGAACACGTCAGACGAGCTGGGGAAATGCTCATGGCACTGCAGCGGGAACTTGGAAGAACACCTTCTTCCTCAGAAATGATCGGAAAATTGTCTTCCAGCATGGGAATCACCCAGGCGCAAGCTCGCAAAATTCTAGAAACCATGGATATGCTTTAAGCATTCAACCACAGGCTTTACGCTGCCCTAGCTTTTTTCCCTGACTTGTTCTACAAAGAAGGGAAAGAATGCTTTGGTCTCAACGTGAAGGAGCAGTTTCCTGCGCTGTTTTTTTTACAGCTTTTGTTTGCTGGGGTGGTGGGGAGTTTTTGCGGCTCAACCGCAAGAATCCCCGCCCTTGCGCATTACCGGGTCTGCAACCTTGTTCCCCTTTGCAGCCAAGGTTGCGGAGCGCTTTGCTGAAAAACAAGGTGTAAAAACACCTTTGGTAGAGGCTGTGGGAACAGGTGGCGGTGTTATGCTGTTTTGTTCCGGCGTCGGCAACCGAACTCCTGATATCCTCATGGCCTCCAGGCCGCTCACAACCCAGGAGCACCAACTGTGTCTTCGCCACGGCGTAACAGAAATTGTTGAGATCGTTGCGGGGTTGGATGGAATTGTCTTGGTTCAATCTAAAAGCTCGCCTTCCTTGCATCT
>JBOFRK010000171.1:0-2271 GCA_051650945.1 Alphaproteobacteria bacterium | reverse complement strand
GAAAAGCCCTTCAAGACGTAGCCTCTTTGGGCCCTTCCCTCGGGGTTGATGTGTTCAACCGGCTTGCTCAAAAAGCGTCGACCCTTGAAACGGCTCCACAGAACAAACCATGAAAGAGAGTGCTGGTTTTTGATGTCATTAGCCTTTGTGTTGCGAGACCCTAATTTTTGGATATGCGTGTCTTTTAGTATTTTTGTAGGTGCTGCGTTCCTTCCTGCAAAACGTAAGATGTTAATCTTTTTTAAGGAGCGCCAAGAGAGGATTCGCCTTCAAATTCAAGAAGCTGAAGAAATTTTGAGGGAAGCCACGCAGCTTGACGAGGAAACCACACGCTATTTTGATGAGGTTGAGGAGCAAATTCAAGAGATGCTTGTTCTTGCAGAACGGGAATCAAGCCACCTGAAGGAAAAGCTTAAAAAAGAAAAAGAACAGATTCAGCTGGCCCATCAACACCTTCTAGAGGAACATCAGAAAGTTTTAATTTCTAAATTGGAGCAAGAGCTTCGCCATATATTGTTGACAAAAGCCTTTCAAGAAGCTTCAAGCCTTTTTGTCGCCACCCCACCCTCCTTTGATTTTTCTGAAATTGAGACCGTTTTGCAAAAAGGAACAGTTTTTTTTCGGTGAAGCTTTTGTTTTTATCAGTTGAAAAACATATTTTATAATATATTTGTCAAAACAATAATAAAACAATAACTGTTTTTTTTATAAATTGATTTTGTTTGTTTATGTGTTATACTGCGGCTGTTTTTTCAATTTTTTTTGCTTTTTAATCAGTTTTTTATCGATTTCGACGTTTGAAATGGGAGTTTAACAGATGGTTGTGATGCAAGCCTTAACGAAAGATCCTGCTTGCCTTATTGGGAATCAGGTCAAATGCAAGGTAAAATGGTTTAACCTGCAAAAAGGGTATGGGTTTCTGGAGCCTTGTGATAGCTCTGCAGATGTTTTTCTGCATTTTTCAGTACTTGAGCAAGCAGGGTTTCAAACAGTCTCCCCTGGGGACGAGGTGCTGTGTGAGGTAGGAAATGGAAAAAGTGGCGTCCAAGCAGTTCGCGTGCTTCAGGTATGTTCCTCCGACGAAGAAGGAAATTACGCTGAGATCCCTGCAACCCTTTCTAATGATTCTCTGCTTCTTGAAGAGCACGGTGGATTTGTGAAATGGTTCAACGTGCTTAAAGGCTACGGGTTTATCCAGGCAGATGATGGCGGGCGGGATATTTTCTTACATACAGCTCTGTTGCGACGTTTAAGCGTTGATCGCCTTCCCCCCGGCAAACGTGTTCGGGTGAAAGTCCTTGCCAGCGAGCGGGGCCGCGAAGCTCGGGAAATTTTTTTGGAAGATGAAGAAACTCCCTAAAGCCTGACTATTCCCTCACGGTTCGTGTTAACGTCAAAACCCTGATCTCTTTGGTGCCAGCTTTTTTCAAAATCTTTGCACACGCGTTGAGGGTTGCGCCCGTTGTGTGGACATCATCTAAGAGAATGACCACCTTTCCTTTGAGGCTGGGCTTGTATTTTTTAGAAACCTGAAAAGCCCCTTCTACATTTTTGAAGCGTTGGTTACGCGCCATAAGCCCTTGGCTGGGGGTTGCTCGAATACGCTTGAGTGCCATGGGAGAAGAAGGGATTCCCGTTTTTTCAGAAACAAATTTTGCCAATACGGCAGATTGATTGAACCTACGCTGCCAGAGGCGTGTCCAGTGGAGCGGCACAGGAACAACCAAGTCTGCACCCTGAAAAAGAGAGGCGCCCCGGTTCACAAGCCATTGGGAAAAAAGCGGCACAAGCGCCAACCTGCGCCCCCGCTTAAAAGCAAAAAGGAGCTGTTTGCTGACATCGTTATAGGCCAAGACAGAAAGGGCTTTTGAAAATGGGGGAGCTTCTTTTAAACAGCCACCACACAGACTGGCCTCATGGGCCATTTCAAATGAAAAGGGATAGCCACAGCGCACGCAACAGGGCGATGTGATAAACCGTAGCCTTCCCCAGCAAGTTCCACAAACCCCGCGTCTTTCAAGGCGTTTTAAGCAGCAAGGGCACTGGTGGGGGAGCAAAAATTCAAGGCCCAGCTGTGCGCCTTGAAGACAAAAGGCCCATATTTTTGAACTAAAATTTAGGAGAGGGATAAAGTGAGGCCACATGAACGGTAAGCTGCCCTAAGGGTGTTTTCCATAAGTGAAAAAACGGTGAGGGGGCCAACACCTCCCGGAACAGGAGACAGCGCTCCTGCGACCTGTGCCACACTCTCAAAGCATACGTCTCCTTGAA
>JBOFRK010000170.1:0-1661 GCA_051650945.1 Alphaproteobacteria bacterium | reverse complement strand
AAAGGCTCTTGGGAATCCGTATGAATATGAACGGTGCTTCCAATGCAAACCTGTTTGGAAATACCGGACACCTCCACCAACAAACCAATCACGGCGGTAACATACCCATACCACGTATGGGGAACAAGGCGCCGGATAGACTCTGAGCATAACGAAGCGTGCTGGGTTACAAGGGGCGACGACATGGGCAACAAGATCCTTTTTGAAAAAAGAGAGGCTCGCACACTACTCCTATTTTGCGTTCCAAAGTCTAAGAAAGAAGGATGAAGATTTGCTTTATCATTGAGGTTTTTTAAATTGTGAAGACAGGTTCTAAAAAAGCTTGGATTTGTTCAGCAACCCAAGGTGCGTGGTAATATCCCATTGCATGGCCTTTGCTGGGATGTATCTTAAGTTGAGCCCAGGGATATTGCGCGAAGTTATCTGCTAAAATTGCTTGGGGGACTACGATGTCTCCTTTTGAGCCAAGGATGAGGGTTGGCTTATGAAGGCTTTCGAAGAAAGGCGTATAATCTGTTTGCAAGGCCTTTAAATCATTTAAGAGGCGATCTTGATTTAACAAGGGATAATATTTTTCTGGCAGTGTCGCGTCTGAAAAATGGTGATAATCTTGGACGTGGGAAAGGGGTGTGGCTTGAAATTGCTCTTTGAAGAACAGATATTCTTTGGTTCGTCTGGTGTGGAGCACGCTGTCGTGTCCTAAGAAACATGTAAAAGCCTGTAGGCCTACCAAAGCATCAAAGGAAAAACCGCTTTCTAAGAGTTTTACAAATCCCAAAGAATGCCCCACCCCAACCCAAAAAATACCTTCTTTTTCCTTAGGGGAGAGAAGGCATACGTTTTCTTGGTAATAGCCTAAGTTCCACATGGTTGTGGGGTGGTTTTGAAAAAAGAGTTTAAGGGAATCCCAGTAAGGAGGAGCATAGCTCCACCCGTGGCAAAAAATAAAGCCGATCATGGTTCTTTCAAAGCCTCCTTTAGACGTTGAATAGCTTCTGTGCTATGGTGCGCTGTTAAAGCAAGTCTAAGCCTGGACGTTCCAGGCGGGACAGTGGGTGGACGAATGGCCGAAACGAGAATCCCTTTTTCAAGCAGGTTTTGCTGGGCGAGCAATGTTTTTTTCTCATCTTTGAGGATAATGGGGATGATGGGGGTGTTGGAATGCCCTGTGTGAAATCCGTTGGCATTTAAAAAGGCGCGAAGCTCTTTTGCTCGCTCGAAGAGCAAGTCTCGGGCTTGGAGGTGTTGGGGGAGCGCTTCCCAAGCTTTAAGGGTGGCCCCGATAACAGTGGGGGGGAGGGCAGTTGTGTAGATGAAACCAGGACACAGATTAACCAGATAATCCTTAACGGTTGTGGAGCAGGCAATATATGCTCCAAAGCTTCCCAAGGCTTTGCTGAAGGTTCCCATAATCACATGGGGTATGGACTCTAGGGAAAGGGTGGTGGACAAACCATAACCTCGAGAGCCTAGCAGCCCCGTGCCGTGGGCTTCATCAAGGTACAAAAAGGCGTTGAATGTTTCTGCAAGATCGAGCAAGCTTTTCAAGTCAGCAACATCTCCGTCCATGCCAAAAAGTGTCTCGGTAACGATAAATTTGGTACGAGGGTCTTCTTGGAAGTCTATCAGCAGTTGCCGCAGATGTGTTAGGTCTTGATGAT
>JBOFRK010000169.1:0-1085 GCA_051650945.1 Alphaproteobacteria bacterium | reverse complement strand
GATTGTGCAGGTGGTTGAAGGGGGGGCGCCTACCAGGCTTTCTGGCTCATTGGAAGTGTACGGAAAACAGGCTGAATTGTTGATTGCCAACCCTGCAGGGTTCATTCTAGATCACGTCTCTTTTTTAAACATGTCCAAGGTGACGTTGATTACGGGGAAGGTCTTCCTTGGTACGGATGGGTCTCTCGCAGGGGTTGAGGTTCAAGATCAAGGCAGCATCCAGGCGCATTTTGATGACGCTTACCTGGAACGGATCGGGCAGCTCAGCCTGATTTCATCGTTGGTCAAGCTTTCAGGGGAAGCAATCCTGCCACCTCGCACCCACTTGAAAGTTTTGAGCGGGGTGGGGGCCTATGACCTTCAGGAGGAAACGTTTCAACCTTTCCAAACAGCGGGACCCCGGGTTCATCCATACCCTGTTGAGGGCATTGATGCCAAGGCCATGGAAGGCCTGAAAGTGGGGAGTGCGCGGTTTGAGGTGTTGCAAGCGGGGGGGAGCCTTGTGGCACCTCAAACCCTGGTTGCGCAAAAAGGAGCTCTCTATCTTTCAGCCCAGGGGCAAGTCCAGTTGGGCAACCTTAAGGCGAAAAACATCTTTGCAGCCTCCCACCAAGATCAGCTCCAGTTGAAGTCGGATAACCTGGTGCATGCAAGTCAGGATATCACCTTGTTTTCTAAAAAAGGGTGGGTTCAGCCGGAAGCTCACCATCTTGTGGCGGGGAGAGACATAAGGCTTACCAGCGATGCAGAGTTGGGCCTTGGGGGACAGGTGCAGGCTCAAGGAACCCTTGAGATTAGCGCCAAAAATTTGACCCAAACCCAGCCAAGTGTGCTCCAAGCTCAAAAAAATTTCCAGCTTTCAGTCTTTGGGGGGCACGTTGAGCAAGCTGGGGTGATGAGCAGCGTGGACGGGGCCTTGACCCTTTCGGCTGGAACCTTTTCCCAAGGATCAACGGGGGTGATCCAAGCCCAAGGCGATACAACCTTGAGGGTCGACCAGCAGGCGACAGTAAGGGGGTTGGTATTCAGCCATGGGGGAACTTTAAGCCTTTCTGCAGCGGCGTTGTGCCAAGAACAGGGGAAAC
>JBOFRK010000168.1:0-3143 GCA_051650945.1 Alphaproteobacteria bacterium | reverse complement strand
GCCTCTCCCTCATCCTGGCTTTCTTGGTAGAGCTTTAAAAAGCCGTCAAAGGCGATGATAGAGCCTGTCGACCTGAAAATAATTTTCTGATCTTGGGATGCAATATCCACCGTCGTTTGATCCAGCTGTGCTTGTTCCATCTGGGAGGCCACTGCCCGCTTCCAAATTAGGTCATACAACTTAAATTGCTCCGCATCCAAATAGGTCTTTAATGTCTCTGGAGATCTTGCATAGTCTGTCGGACGAATCGCTTCATGGGCCTCTTGGGCATTCTTAGCCTTGCTTTTATAAATCCGCACTTGCTCCGGCAAATAAGCTTTCCCAAATTTCTCTAAAATAGCTTGACGACATTCCTGGGTTGCTTCGGGAATCACTTGGATGCTGTCTGTACGCATATAGGTGATTAAACCAGTGACTTCCCCTCCATCAAGGGCAAGCCCTTCGTAGAGTTTCTGGGCAATTTTCATGGTGCGGGAGGCGCTAAAGCCAAGTTTACGGGAGGCTTCTTGCTGCAAGGTAGAGGTAATGAAGGGCGGTTGTGGATTTCGCTTAACCCGCTTTTTTTCAAGGCTTAAAACCGTGTAAGAAGCTTTTTCAGCATCTTGTAAAGCTTGGTGCGCAAGGGTTTCATTGGGTAAGCTAAATTTTTCAAGCTTTTTCCCTTGCCAGTAGATCATCTTGCCTAGAAACAAGTGGGTTTGTTCAGCTCCAAACGAAGCCTCAACGGTCCAATATTCTTCTTTTTTAAATGCTTCAATCTCTTTTTCACGCTCTGCCACCAAGCGCAGCGCCACGGATTGAACCCGTCCCGCAGAGCGGCTGCCCGGCAATTTTCGCCACAACACCGGAGAAAGCGTAAACCCCACCAAATAATCCAAGCTCAACCGTGCTAGATAAGCCTCAACCAAATGGGCATCAACTTCCCGGGGATGCTTAAAAGCTTCTAACACCGCAGATTTTGTGACTGCGTTGAAGACAACCCGCTTCACAGCTGGCTTATGTTTCAACAGATCTTGCTCTTTAAGGTATTCCAACACATGCCAAGAAATGGCTTCCCCCTCGCGGTCAGGGTCGGTTGCTAACAGCAGTTCATCTGATTTGGGTATTGCTGACCTGATCTCTTGCAAAGCTTTTTCGGCTTTTTCAATCACCGACCATGTCATGGCAAAGTCTTCTTGAGGCCTTACAGACCCGGTTTTAGACGGCAAGTCCCGGATGTGGCCATAGCTGGCCAACACTTTATAGTCTTTACCCAAATATTTCCCAATGCTCTTGGCCTTGGAAGGAGACTCTACAATCACCAGCTTCATACATTTAATCCTATGTTAGAATCATCTGCTAAGCTAACAAAAGCAGGCTGAATATTATCAAAATTGGTTTCAACATAATTTATAAATTTCTCCCCATTTTTAAAAATTTTAACCGTCGCTCTTCTTTAAGCGTTTTTCCATTTTTTATTAAAAGTGTGTTGAGGTGTTTTTCAATGGTATCTCCAACCATATCAACGGCAGCCACCCGATTACGATGCGCCCCCCCCAAAGGCTCGGGAATAATTTCGTCGATCACTTTAAACTTCAAAAGGTCAGCAGCCGTCATTTTTTGCGCTGTCGCCGCTTCCTCACGTTTATCCCGGGTACGCCACAAAATAGAAGCACACCCCTCTGGGGAAATGACTGAATAAATTGAAAACTCCAGCATCAAAACCACGTTTGCCGTGGCTAAAGCAACAGCTCCACCAGACCCTCCTTCACCGATGATGGTGCTAATCAGGGGAATCTCCGCTTGAAAACACGCTTCAATGGAAGACGCGATGGCTTCAGACTGTCCCCGCTCTTCCGCATCTGCTCCCGGGTGGGCCCCAGCTGTATCCACGAAAGTTAGGATGGGAAGCCCAAAGCGGCTCGCTAGCTTCATTAAGCGGATTGCTTTCCGATACCCCTCAGGCCTGGCCATGCCAAAATTACGATAAACACGGGTTTCTGTGTCGTGCCCTTTTTCATGTCCCAATAAAAAAACTGGAACCCCACGAAAAGAGCCAATCCCTGATAAAAGAGCTGGATCCTCCCCAAAATTTCGATCACCCGCCAAAGGCACAAAATCTTTGATTAAACGGGCTATATAGTCTATGGCATGGGGGCGCTCCCCATGGCGAGCAACTAAAACTTTTTGCCAAGGGGTAAGCTTGCTGTAAATTGTTTGGAGAAGGCGCTGAGTTTTATGCTCGAGACGCGCAATTTCGTCTACAATATTTAGATCACCATTCGCCGCAACGTGACGCAATTCCGCAAGTTTACGTTCGAGTTCCAGGACCGGTTTTTCAAAATCAAGGGCAATAGTCATATCCCCTGATACCATATTTTCAAGAAAGGTCAAATAAGATTTTTAACTATTTTGCTCGGTAACAGAAGCTGGATGGCGTTTGAGATCAAGAAAGATGAGGCTATGGTTTCCGTAAGAAGAAAACGCTTTTGTGCTGAACTCCTGCATCACAAGCACAGCATAAAATGCAACAGCCTCTTATCTAACGGCTTAAAGCCCTAAATCTTGCTAGCTTGCCTCAGCGAGAAGAGGGGGCGTTAAAGGGCCTTCGTCCGCAATGGCATCCGCAAGGACACGTGTATTGGCACGAAGCGCTTTTTCAATAGCGTCTGCCACTTGTTCATTTTCTTTCAAAAAAGCCTTCACAGCTTCACGGCCTTGGCCGATGCGTTGGCCTTCAAAAGCATACCAAGAGCCAGCTTTTTCGATCAACTCTGCCTTAACGCCGAGGTCGATGAGCTCTCCCATTTTGGAAATGCCTTCACCATAGATAATGTCAAAATCAACCACCCGAAAAGGAGGAGCCATCTTGTTTTTTACAACTTTCACACGGGTTTGGTTGCCCGTTACTACATCTTTATCTTTGATCGCGCCAACCCGGCGAATATCAAGCCTTACGGAAGCGTAAAACTTCAAAGCATTGCCTCCCGTGGTGGTCTCAGGGTTACCAAACATGATGCCAATTTTTTGACGAATTTGGTTGATAAAAATGACCATACACTTAGATTTTGAGACTGAGCCTGTCAATTTACGCAAAGCCTGGCTCATCAAACGGGCTTGAAGGCCTACATGGGTGTCTCCCATGTCCCCTTCAAGCTCTGCTT
>JBOFRK010000167.1:0-1835 GCA_051650945.1 Alphaproteobacteria bacterium | reverse complement strand
AGACTCAGGAAGCCATTCGGACAGGTTTGGAACCCCTTTGAGGGCTTTTTGCACCAACCCAACCAAGGTACGTCTTGAAAGGCCTGCTGTGAGGGGATAATTGACCTGAAATTCAGAAAAATAGCGCTGTTGCGAAAGGCTGTGTACGTGCTCAGGGTGTGCCATTTGAAGACGCCCTTGGAAGGCTTCTACCCTTCCACTCACCAACCAACAGGAATCAACAGGAAAACGCTTGTGCAACCCATGGGCTTTTTGAAAAAACACCAAATCGATAAGGCGAAGAGAGCCTGAAAGGTTACGTTGATCTTCACACAGGATACGGACGATTTTTTGTTCCCGAAACCCAGACCCTGGGTGGGATAAAACTTTCAACGCAAGGGTTACGTCTTTCCCCGCTGGCATTTCTTTTAAAGAAGCAAGGGGGTAATGCTTAAACCCATTAGGCAAGTGCCACAGCAGGTCGCACACGGCGTTCAGGTGCAACTTGCGCAAGAGAGCCAGGGTATAGCTGCTTACGCTTACAAAATCTCCAACCTGCTGAAAAAGAAAGGTGTTCAAGATCACATTAATTTTACTGCTTCATTGCCAAAAAAGGCGCGACAAAACCTGAGAGCCAAGCTTGCACATCGGGAGGGAGCCGATGGGCTAGGGTGTCCACGATGCGTTGGTGATAGGCCGCGAGCCAGCTTTGCTCTTCTCTGGCCAGCAAAGAAACTGCCACCAAGGCTGGCTCAAAGGGCACCAGGGTGAGGGTTTTAAAGCATAACCTGTTGGGAAGTGTATGAGGTGCTACTTGCACCACGCTTTCCAAGCGAATGCCGTAGACCCCTTCTTCATAAGAACCAGGTTCATTGGAAAGCAGCATCCCTGGCGCCAGAGGCGTTGTGGCGCGTTGGGAGATCCCTTGAGGGCCTTCATGAACCGAAAGAAAGCTTCCCACCCCGTGGCCTGTGCCATGGTCATAATCGCACCCTAGTTCCCATAACGCACGCCGGGCAAACCCGTCAATTTGCACCCCCGTGGTTGGGTGGGGAAACACAAGGCTAGCCACGGAGATGTGACCCTTTAAAACCCGCGTGTAGTGTTCTTGTTGGGCAACGGTTGGAGACCCTAAAGCAAGGGTGCGGGTGGTGTCTGTGGTGCCCCCATTGGCATACTGGCCCCCGGCGTCCACCAAGAGCAAATGGTTTTGGGTTAAGGCCCGGGTTGTTTCTGGTATAGCGCGATAGTGCACGATGGCACCATGGGGTCCGTGCCCTGCGATGGTCTCAAAGCTGGGGCCTTCATAATAGGGTTGCTGTTGGCAGAATGTGTGGAGCTTTTCTGCCACGCTCAGCTCTGTTTCTTGAGCGCTATCCCCAAGCGTTTCAAGCCAGTGGCGCCAACAGATCCAAGCCAGACCATCCCATTCATAGGCTTGGGCAATCTGTTTCAATTCCCCCTCGTTTTTGCAAGCCTTGGGCAACAGACAGGGATCTGGCATGGCCCGAAGCTGTGGGGGCGAGGGAAGCTGCTCACACAGGCTGGCCCACCCAAAAGGTGTATAAGCTGGATCATACCCAACCACGCTTTGGGAGGTGAAGGCTGCGGCAAGACGCTCAGGCAAAGCCTCCAAAAGGTATAATCGGCAAGGCTGAAGCCCCTCCAAAAGTTCTGACGAAACCTGGGCCAGGCTTGGGATGAACAGGTCTACCGAGGTGTCCTTGTAGAGGATGCCATAGCATCGGTTCACCGGCGTGCAGGGTAAGTCTGACCCCCGCACGTTAAGCAACCACGCGATGCTCGTGTTGGAAGCGAGCAACCATGCATCCACCTGGGGATTAGACTGCACAATC
>JBOFRK010000166.1:0-2837 GCA_051650945.1 Alphaproteobacteria bacterium | reverse complement strand
TCTTCGTCAACAGAAATGGTAGAGCGTGGGGTGACGACTGTTCTGCCACTGGAGAACATTCCCTCGGGCTGTGAAACATCCTTCTCTTCATCGATGCGAATAATCAGGTTTCCGTGGGCAACAGCAACGGTGCTGATTCGGACATTTTCTCCCATAACGATAATGCCGTTTTGCTCATCAATAACCACTTTTGCAACGGTATCTGGTTGGATAGCGAGTTGCTCAATGCTAGCGATAAACGCAGAAGGTTGATTGTATTGAGCGGGAACATTCACCGAAACCGTTGATGGATCAACAGCTTTCGCAACAAATGCACCTTCTTTAGCATTAATAGCACTGGCAACGCGTTGAGCTGTTGTAAAATCTGGGTTTTTCAGGGCTAGCCTAAAAGATTTTTGGTTGGATAAATCATGGGGAATTTCCCGTTCCACGATGGCGCCTCCGGGAATTACACCACTCGTTGGCACGCCTTTGGTAACAGAGCTTCCTGATTGCCCTTGGGCTGAAAATCCACCGGTTGAAACAGGGCCTTGGGAAACAGCATATACTTCGCCATCAGCACCCAGCAACGGGGTGACGAGAAGTATTCCGCCATTGAGGCTTTTAGCATCACCCATGGCGGAGATGCTGGCGTCAATGCGAGACCCGTGCCTTGAAAAAGCTGGCAATGTGGCTGTTACCATCACGGCTGCAACATTTTTTGTTTTCATTTTAAGCATCTGGTCTCTGGTATTAATCCCAAGACGTTCCAGCATGGATACAAGACTTTCCCTTGTAAAAGGGGACCCGTTCAAGCTGTCTCCTGTACCGTTTAGCCCCACAACCAGACCATAGCCGACGAGCATGTTTTCCCGGACACCTTCAAAATTGAGAATATCTTTGAGACGCACACTGGGGCGTATGGGTTGGAGGGGCTTATTTTCTGCTTGTGGTTGTGTTATCAGCACCAATTGAATCAATGCTGCCCATAAAAAGACGCTGCGAAAAAAGCCTGTAGAAAGAGAGCGGTTAAAAAATTTGACACCCATGACGTTCCCATATCTCATTGAGTTTTGAGCTTTTTGGATTCTCCAGATTCAAAATCTTGGAGCATTCCAGAACGTGTATGCGATTTTTATGCCAGATAGAAATGCTGGACTTTACTGCGTGGAAATGCCTTGGTGCAGCGGTTCCATACGACGGTATTTCCAAACCAAACCCCAAATCCAGAACATATCTTTTTCATCTTGGGCTTTTCCAATGTGTTCTGGAGACTGGTTTTGGGAAAAGTGGGCCTGAAAAGCCCTAAGGCTTGGCATCAACGCTTCTTTCTCGCCAGTTTCTGGAACAGCATATCCATAGGCCCTTAGGTAGGTTGCTAAAAATTGAGGGTCAGGCTCTTCGGGTAGCTGCTCACTGGGATTATATTTTTGTCTAATGGCTTCGGGGGTTTGCTCATCAGCTGAAAGCCAAGCACCCACACCATATTGCTCATAAAGAAGCCCCCATGGAAAAAGAGGCCCCGGATCTTGTTTGCGGGAGGGGGCAATATCTTCGTGCCCGATAACGCAGGTAGGATTTATGCCATAGTCTTGAACGATTTTTTTGGAGAGGGGTCCCAGGGTTTTAATTTGCTCCGCATCAAAAGGAATCCAATTTTTTGTTTTGTCTATGCCCAGGTTGACCAGCTCAATGCCGATGGAGGTATCGTTTAGCCCCTTCGATCCTTGCCAGTTGCTGACGCCTGCATGCCAGGCTCTTTTGGCTTCTGGAACAACCTGGATTAAGGTTCCGCCGGCAACGGGAGGTGTTTCTGCTTCTGTGATAACATAATGGGCGCTGACGCGATCAGATGTTGCGTCCCGCGTCATGGTCCTCAAGGAATCTAGAAAGTTCTCGGCCGTGTAATGGAGAACGAGTTGCTTAATTTGGCTTCCGAGAGGGCGATCATTGAAATGGTTTCGGTTGGGTTGATCTGAAAAATAAGGAAGGCCATAGCCTGGTAAGCTTTGCTCGCGGTGGAGGGCTATTTGTGTTGCCTTGAAAACATAATCTTGGAAATCATCCTGTATATCCATTGATGAGTTGTTCCCCCTAAAGCGTGGTTTATAAAGAAAGTGTTAAAGCATGAAGTCCTCGGGTTTTAAAAAGGTCCGCCACCATCGCATGGACTTGCCGGTGGCGTTCTAACCGTGATAAAGAGCAAAGATTTTCTGCTTTCATAGTGATAGCAAAATGGGTTTCACCGGTGCTTTCTTCCCTTGGAAGATGCCCTGCATGGAGGTGAGATTTATTTTCAATGTGAAGCAACGTTGGAGAAAAAGCTGACTCCAGACGCCAACGCAAAACCTGCTCAAGACTAGATCCAGTTTCTATTCGTTTCATGAACAACCAATCCAAAGGAAAACGCTTTGATATAAAAAGCCCAAAGCTCTCACTAACTCTCTAGAAAATTCGGGATTTCGTCAAGTCCCGACATTCTGAAGGCGGCTTTTGGGCCTCCCGGAAGACACAGAAGAGGATCCCACCTCTGTCGGCATCTTGACATATTCAGGGGTTGAAGCAGGGTCTCGAAGAACGTAACCGCGGCCCCACACCGTTTCAATGTAATTTTCTCCGCCAAGAGCATCTCCCAGTTTTTTTCGGAGCTTGCAGACAAACACATCGATAATCTTGAGCTCGGGCTCATCCATGCCACCGTAAAGGTGATTCAGGAAAATTTCTTTGCTGAGAGTTGAGCCTTTTCGCAAGACCAGCAATTCTAGGATCCCATACTCTTTTCCCGTAAGCTTTAGGGGAACTCCATCAACATCTGCCATACGCGTTTGAAGGTTCACGGTCAGGCGCCCCGTCCGAAT
>JBOFRK010000165.1:0-9737 GCA_051650945.1 Alphaproteobacteria bacterium | reverse complement strand
CTCCCCCGCCCCACTCAGGTCAACGGATGCAACACCTTGGATAGATTCAATCTCGCTTTCTAAATAACGTGCCGCATAATCATTGAGCTCAGCAACAGGAAATTTATCTCCATACAACGCCAAATACACAATCGGTTCTGCATCCGCGTCTGCTTTACGAATTCTGGGATCTGTCGCATCTTCAGGCAGGTTGCTTACCCGGGCGAGGCGGTCCCGCACATCAGAAGCAGCGGCATCCAACGAACGTGTACTTTTAAAAAACAGTTTCACCTTGCTTTGTTCAGATTCACTCTGGGAGATCATGAAATCAAGGCTCTCAAGACCAGAAAGGGCTTGTTCAAGGGGACGAGAAATCTGAGCTTCTATAATTTCCGGTCCAGCGCCTTCAAATTGGGTAATCACCGTAATCACAGGTTGTTCAATTTGAGGATATTGACGAACAGACAATTGACGCCAAGAAACAATTCCTACCAAGATGAGGGTAATATTTAAAACCCAAGATAAAACAGGCCGACGGATAAAAAGCTCTGCAAAGCTCATACGGTTACACCCTTGAAAAATTTTTTCATTTCTTTAAGCCTTTAGGGTTTTCAGAAGGCGCATTTTTTATACGGACAGGCATTCCGTCTTGGATTTTAATCTGTCCAACGGTTACAACCCAATCAGATTCTTTCACACCGTCTAGAATGCACACCATGCCGTTTTCTTTTTGCCCTATTGTCACTTCTGTTCTGATAGCGATTCCATCCTGCACGATAAAGACAAATTCTTGATTCCCTTCTCGCTCAACTGCAATTTGAGGAATCAAAACACCCCGCTCTTTATTTAATTCCAAATTAACTCTGGCAAATTGCCCCGGCTTCAGCGCATGATTTCCATTATCAAGCTCTGCACGAACTTGGATGCTATGGGTTAAAAAATCTGCTTTGGGATCAATTGCAATGATTTCTCCAGAAACGGGGAGATCACTGACTCCCTCAATTGTTGCATCAACTTCTTGCCCAAGAACCAATAATTTTCCATAAGATTCTGGAACCGGAAAATCTACATAAATGGGATTCAAATCGACAATCGTAAGAATTTCTTCGTTTTTCGCAATAAAACTTCCCACGCTAACGTTTTTCAGCCCGACCGTTCCATCAAAAGGTGCCCGAATCTCGGTTTGAGATAAACGCAAGTTTGCAACTTCTAATTCTGCTTCATTGACTTTGAGATTCGCAAGGGCTTTGTCTCTTGCGGCTGACGTACCAAAATCCTTTTTCAACAGATACTCAGAGCGATCATATTCGGTCTTGGATAGCTTAACTCTGGCCTCTGCTTCCTTCACTTGAAGGCGATAAACGTCTTCGTCAATTTTTAAAAGAAGGTCATTTTTTTTAACAGCCTGCCCTTGTTTGAACGAAATCTCTTTAACTTTACCTTCAACTTCAGCCTTTAAAACAACCAGCTGATGCGCAACCAAAGAACCATTCATGGTGATGCGACGGGTTATAGTGCCAATTTTTGCTTTTTCCGCTTCTATTAAAACGCTTTTGCTTTCCCGCTGAGAAGGGCCAACTTGCCCTGAATTCCACCATTTGTAAACGAGAATAGAACCCAGCGCAACAAAAAAAAGAATTAAAATTTTAATTTCTTTTTTTCCAACCATATTAATTTTCTCGATCATCTTTTTTCGTTAAACCTGAACACATCTAAAAAAATAAAAAGAAGAAATTTATCATACGCAAACTTAATCTCTAAAATTAAGGTTAAAAAACCTTGCCACAACAATTTAACCATCTATTTATTAACGTTCTTCTAAGAGACTGTAAAACTAAATATTACAAAATTTTATTTTTCTCTTAAGAAAAAAGATACGGCACCCCCAGCGCCGCTCTAAAGACATGTGTAGCATTTTATTCTTATTTGGAAAACAGCAAATTTGTTTTCTAACAAATTTTTATTTTTTTGGAAAAGGTTTTATACCGAGTTCTTTGAGGAGTTGAGAGCCAAGGGTTTTTAATTTGACACAATTTATTTGATAATTAACAGTTGCATTAACGTGCAAGGCAGATGTAAGAAAAAAATCATTTATTGCATTGAGGATGTCTAAGAGGCTTCGAGCTCCAATTTCAAATTGTTTCACATAAGAAGATGCAACTTGTTTTTTGTAATCAATCGCCTGTTTAAAGATTTTTTCTTGACGTTCCAACGTTTGGATATCAGACCAAGTTGCTTGGGTTTCTTTCTCCAAATCTAGTTTGAGAGAAGAAATTTTCTTTTCAGCTTCTGTAATATTTGCAACCGCACTTTTTTTCTCAAATGCTCGGCTTCCCCCATCAAATAAATTGTAACGCACCATCAAAAGGGCACTTCCTTGAACGCGAGTTCCTTTGGTGCCACCAGCGTTTTGAGCCCTATTCCCAGAAATTTCGGCATTAATTGTCGGAAGAAATTTAGACTCAACCCCTTTCAAATTGGCTTTGACAGCCTCCCCATCTTTTTTCAAAGCGTTCAAGGTATAGTTATTTTGAAGCACTCCTTGAATAGCTTGATTCAAATTTGACGTTACCAACTTGATCTTAGGGTTTTCTAGGTTAGTCGCTTCAACGCCGGTATATTCCTTAAATTCAGCCCGCATTTTAACAAGCTCTCCCTTCACATTTGTAAGGGTAAGGTGAGCGTCTTCTAGGCGAGCTTGAATTTGCAGAAGATCTGCGATAGTCAGGTCCCCAGCATCCACAAGATTTTGGGTTTTTTTTAACATTTTTTGATGGGCTGTAAGATTTTCAGCAGCTATTTTATTAAGCTTTTCTAAGCGAAGTATTTGCAAATAAGCCGAAGTCGTTTTAAAAGCAATTTCTTGAATCGTATTTTGATATTGCTCACCCGCCTTTTCAGACAAAAACTCTGCTTTTGAAATGCGAGCTGAAGCATATCCTCCATCATAAATAAGTTGGCGAAGGTTTAAGGAAGGAGAAGACTTAAAAGCCTGCAACTCTGCGTGGGTTGGCGTTGTTGTCATGGACGAAACCCTTGTATCTTCTCGGGTATATTCAAGACCGAAAGGAACTTCCACACCAACTTGAGGAGAAAAAGCAGAAGATTCTTGGGCAATCAACGCACGGGAAGATTCAAAAGATGCTTTCGCCGCTTGAATTTGCGGAAAATAAACAATAGCTTTTTCAACCGCCGTCTTTAAAGACATACCGAAAGAAAGATTTACATTCCAAGAAAAAAGAAAAAACGAAATTAAAATAAATCTAGACACAAGCACCCCCTTTTCTGCTTTTTGCGGTCAATTTTAATAAAAAATTTACAATTCTGCCAATACCATAAAAAAATAAACGATACAAATCAATAAATTAATTATTTTTTTTTATAAAAAAGGATTTTGAATTGCCAAAAGAAAAAAAAAACAAGGCACCTTCTTCCGAAGAACCACAAAAAAAATCCTCAAACAAAGTGGATGTGCTGCTCTTATGTTTAGAAACATTAAGCGAGCTTCTGGAAAGACCTTTTTCAGAATCTGCTTTTAAAGCGGGGCTTCCAACCCATGGAGGCTTTGTGACACCTGATTTAATTTTGCGTGCATCATCCAGGGCTGGGTTTTCTTCTAAAATCTTAAAGAAAAGCTTAGAAGATATTTCAGCGGTCATGATGCCGTGCATTTTGCTTCTTGAAAATAACCAAGCATGCATATTGGTTGGGAAAAAAGACTCAACAACTTATTTAGTCATTTTTCCAGAATATGGAAAAGGGGTTCAAAGCATCAAAAGCGAAGCGTTAGAAGAATCTTATACGGGGCACGCGCTCTTTATGCGACCTGCTTTTCGATTTGATACCCGCTGGAAGGAGCATCAAAAAGTTTACGAAAAGCATTGGTTTTGTGGAGCTTTTGAACTTTTCAAAGGACTTTATCTACAAGCCATCGCTGCCTCTGTTTTGATCAATTTATTCACCATTGCAACGGTTCTTTTTTCTTTGAATGTTTATGACCGCGTTCTACCCAACAACGCTTTTGAAACGCTTTTTGTTTTATCCACTGGCATTTTTATAATTTATATTTTTGACTTTATAATCAAAATGCTCCGAGGATATTTTTTGGATGTTGCAGGAAAAAATTCAGACATCTTAATTTCCAGCAAGCTCTTTGAGCATGTTTTAAATTTAAAAATGGCTTCCAAGCCTATTTCATCAGGCGGTTTTCTTAACACCTTAAAAGAATTCGAGGGCCTTCGAGATTTTTTTTCCTCCTCCACTCTTGTCGCCCTTGTAGACCTCCCCTTTTCTTTGCTCTTTTTGGCCACCATCTTTTGGATCGGGGGTGGTTTGGGCTGGATTCCTGTTATTGGAACGGTTCTTGTCTTGGTTTGGAGCTTTTTCTCTCAGCCTAGCCTTCAACTTATCGCAAACCGCTCTTTCCGGGAAGCCATGCAAAAACAAGGTATCTTAGTTGAAGCTGTTCAAGGCCTTGAAACCATCAAAACCATCAATGCAGAAGGTAAATTTCAAAAACTTTGGGAAGATATCGTAAGCAGAGCTTCCCAGTCTGCCACAAGACTTAATTTTTATACCATGCTCAACATGAATTTCACGTTGTTTGTTCAAAATATTGCCTACGTTTCCATCATCATCTATGGGGTGTTTTTAGTTTCCCAGGGGCACTTATCCATGGGAGGCATTATTGCTTGTTCCATCCTTTTGTCACGCTCTATGATGCCTCTGGCTCAGGTTATCTCAATCCTTGGGCGTTTTAACCATGTCAAAATCACCCTCAAGGAATTAAACCATATCATTGAGCTTCCCGTTGAGCGCCCCGCCGATAAAAACTTTATCCACCGGAACACATTTCAAGGTGCGATTGAGTTTAATGATGTTAACTTTGAATACCCAAACCAAGAAACGTCAGCCTTACAATCCATTAATTTTAAGATTAAACCCGGAGAAAAGGTTGGGCTTATTGGCCGCGTAGGATCTGGAAAAACCACAGTAGAAAAGCTTATCATCGCGCTTTATTCACCCAGTTCTGGAAGTGTGCTCCTTGATGGTGTGGACACGCGCCAACTTGATCCCAGCGATATTCGTGCGAATGTGGGATATGTTCCCCAAGACATTTTCCATTTTTTCGGATCAGTCAAAGATAATATCCGCATGGCAGCCCAAGGGGTTAATGACGAGGCGCTGGTTCAAGCGGCGCTCTTATCAGGGACCCATGAATTTGTGAACCGAAACCCCCAGGGTTACGACATGCCCGTAGGAGAAGGTGGAAGCTTCCTTTCAGGTGGTCAACGCCAATCTATCGCCATTGCTAGGGCTTTGGCAGGAGACCCGCCTATCCTTCTGATGGATGAACCAACAGCCATGATGGACCCAGCTTCTGAAGCAATTTTTATTAAAAATATGGAAAAAATTACCCCCCAAAAAACCCTTTTGATGGTTACCCATCGGATCAATCTGCTGAGTCTTGTTGACCGCGTGCTTGTATTTGATCAAGGAAAATTGATTGCGGATGGCCCAAGGGATGAAATTCTTGAAAAACTTCAAAAAATGAACACAATTCCAGCCCAAGAGGAGAAAAATCGTGTCTCAAAAAAATGAAGATTATGAATATCTTCCTCCAACCGTGAAAGCTTTTATGGCGAAAAGCTCTAAAATGTCCCTCTGGATGCTCTACGCAACCCTGGCCTTATTTCTGGCGTTTTTGATATGGGCAGCTTTTTCTGAGGTAGACGAGGTGACAGTTGGTACCGGAAAAGTGGTGCCTTCCAAACATGTGCAAGTGATTGATAACCTAGAAGGGGGAATTCTAAAAGAAATTCTCGTTTCAGAGGGACAAATTGTACAAAAAAACCAAATATTGCTACGTCTAGAAAACGTCGCGGCAAAAGAAAAATATCGTGAAAACCAAGAAAATTATATTCGTTTTTTGGCCATGAAAGAGCGCCTCAATGCCCAAATTGAGGGAAAGCTTTATCAACCTTCCCAAGAAGTGCTTTCAAAAAAGCCAGCGATCGCAACGGAACAAGTCCGCTATTTCAAAACCCAAACTGAAAAAACGAATTCTGAAATTGAGATTGCTTCCCATGAAACAGAACAACGTAGGCAAGATTTAGAAAATCAAAAAGCCCAGCTTAATAAATTTCAAGCCCAGTATGAGATTACAGAAAAGCAAGTGGCGATCAAAGAACCCCTTGCCAAAAAGCAACTGGTTTCCCAAATTGATTTTCTTAACCTAAAACGCGAGTTGGAAGAACAAAAAGGGCAAATGAATTCCCTGCGAACCGCTATCCCCAAAGCAGAAGCAGCCTTGAAGGAAGCGGAAAAAGTCGCAAAACAGATTCGGTTTAAATTTCGGGATGAGCGCTTAGCCGAGCTCAAGGACGTTGAACAAAAACTTCAAGATGTGAAGTCTGTCCTTGAAACGGATAAAGACCGCGTGACACGAACAGATATCCGCTCCCCCGTTTATGGCATCGTAAAGCTTCTCAAAACCAAAACCATCGGTGGAACCATTGCTCCAGGTGCTGATTTAATTGAGGTAGTACCTTTGGATGACTACCTGTTGATTGAGGCGAATGTTTTGCCTGCAGACGTTGCCTTTCTTCGCCCTGGCTTGGATGCCATGGTTAAGGTGACGGCTTATGATTTTTCCATCTATGGAGGTTTGGAAGCAAAGCTAGAAAATGTAAGTGCAGACTCTATTGTGGATGAAAAAGGCCAGAGCTTTTTCAAAATCCAACTGCGGACTGAAAAAAACTATCTCCAAAAAGATGGTAAAAAAATGCCGATCATCTCAGGGATGCAAGTGACAACCCACGTATTTACAGGCAAGAAAACCATCCTAACCTATTTACTTAAACCCTTTGTTAAAGCAAAATACGATGCGCTGCGCGAACGTTAGATCCTTTTTATTGGGAAATTTATGCCCCTATGCCAAAGCCTTGCTGAGTTCAAATCCGCCTCCTCCAAGGGGCGTTTGTTGGGGGTTGACGTGGGAAGCAAAACTTTTGGCTTGGCGATGTGTGATGAAACAAGGCTCATCGCCTCACCTTTTCAAACCATCCCACGGAAAAAATGGACCCAAGATAGCCTTATCTTAGCAGATTTTTTCAAAACATTTTCGCTTCAAGGCCTTGTGGTGGGTTGGCCCTTGAACATGAACGGAAGCCAAGGGCCACGTTGTCATGCCACGTTAGCTTTCGTCAAAAATTTCTTAGCTATTGCAGACTTCCCCTGTTTCCTGTGGGATGAACGGCTTTCTACCGTTGCCATCACCCGAACCTTGCTTGAGGCTGACGTCTCTCGAGAAAAACGGGATAAAGCGGTAGATAAACTGGCAGCTGCTTATATCCTTCAAGGCTTCCTCAACGCTCTTAAGAACTAGGCATCCAAGAAGAAAGCCAGCTAGCTTCTTGTTGTTTATGCCACTCAGGCCTCAAATCCACCCCTTTTAACAGCAAATAGCTGTCTGCATACCAGGAGCTTGAAGGGAAGTTATGTCCCAGGACAGCAGCTATCTTTTGGGCTTCCCCCCTCATGCCAAGGGCGAGGCCGCACTCCACCAAACGGTGTAAAGCTTCAGGAACGTGGGTGCTGCGGGCATGTTCTACCACAACCTGGCGAAAGCGATTGATGGCTGCCATGTATTGATAATTTTTTTGGTAAAGCCTGCCGATTTCCATCTCTTTAGCCGCGAGGTGATCTAACACAAAATCTCGTTTAAGGCGAGCATCTAGGGCATAAGGGGTTTCAGAAAAACGGTTAATAACCTCATTGAGGGCGCCTAATGCAAGGACCGTGTTTTTTTGGTCTCTTTTAACTGAACCAATGTCTTGGTAATAGGCAAGGGCTCTCAAATAATAGGCATAGGCCACGTGAGGATGTGTTGGGTGAAGGGAGATAAAAAGATCCAGCGTAGAAATGGCTTGATCAAATTTTTGCTGTTTATAGGAAGCATAAGCAGACAAAAGCTGAGCTTTTGCGGCCCAAGCAGAATAAGGATGTTGACGTTCAACCTCATCAAAGGTAGCAGCCGCTTCTTCAAAATTTTCATTCTGAAAGAATTGATAGCCCTCCTGGTAAAGCTCCCCCACAGGACGCTCAACATAGGGCTTTTCTTGCTTATCACAACCAGCTAAACACAAAACCAATGCCCCCAAAGGCGCAAAAAAAGGCTTCAACGTACGCATACTCAAATCAGCTTTCTCTTTTCAAAAACTTCGCTTTAACTCAATTCCTATCTGTTATAAGCTGATGTTTCAAAAACAGCAACAGGCTGAGCTGTAGCGACCCGAAAAGCTGATTTTTTAGAAAAATCTTTCATGACCCCCAAAGCCGGAAGCGGCACCAATTCCCAGGCATCAACGTCAAGCATCAGTTTTTGGAGTAAGAGGTGATTCAGGTGATGTCCCGGATAAATCCCCCGCACATGCCCCAAAATAGGCCTTCCGGCTAGGGCTAAATCTCCTATCATATCCAACACTTTATGGCGCGCACATTCGTCTGGAAATCTCAGGCCTTCTGGATTGAGGACCGTATCTCCATCCAACACGACGGCATTTTCAAGGCCTCCACCTTTGATAAAACCAGCGGCTTGCATCTGCCGCACCTGCTCTAACAAGGAAAAGGTTCGGGAAGAAGCCACTGTCTCAAAATCATGGGCTCTTGACGTATAATGGAAAAATTGGGTTTTTGTGCCCTTCAAAGGAACCTCAAGGGTCGCTTCAAAGTAAGGAGAAGGGGTGATTTCAAGAAAAGCTTTGCCTTCTTGAACCCGCACAGGTTTGCGGACGCGAAAAGCCTGCCGAACAGCAGGTTGTCTGCGAAGGCCAACCTTTTGAATGGCCTCAACGAAACCAAGGGAGCTACCATCCAGGATGGGAAGCTCTTCCCCTTCTACAAAAACTTTTGCATTATCAACACCACAGCCGGAAAGAGCTGCCATCAGGTGCTCAACGGTAGAGATTTTTACCCCAGTGGGATGGCCCAAGATGGTGCAAAGCCTCGTATCCACAACAGCGCGCCAGTTGGCTTGAACCTCCACAGCATGTTTCCCTTGCCCAAGGACGAACCGAACGCCTTCGTACTCAAGGGCAGGCGCCAGACGCACCTGAACCTCTTTGCCGGAATGAACCCCAATCCCTGTGCAGGTAACCTGGGAGAGAAGGGTATGCTGTTGCTGATAAGAAGGAATCGTCATGCTACGCTATAATTTAACTTATGAAATACATTGCTGTCAGTGTACAAGACTAAAAGCCTTGACTACAAATCAATCTTTTTTACAAAGATGTTACACAAGATGCCGCGCTTCTCCAGGAAAATCTGGGGCACAAAATACAACTAGCTTTAAAATTTGGTTTTATGATAAAAATAAAGTTATGGAGAAGCAAAAATCAAATTTAGAGCAGCGGTGTTTGGCCAAAGGCCTGCGGATGACAGACCAACGGCGCACCATCCTGACCATCCTGTCTGAAGCCACAGACCACCCAGATGTGGAACAGGTCTATCAACGGGCCTTTAAGCTGGACCCCCGGATCAGCATTGCCACGGTGTACCGCACCCTTCGCCTTTTGGAAGAGATGGATATCCTAGAAAGCCATGATTTTCGAGAGGGTAAATTGCGCTATGAGGAGGCTTCATCCCAGCATCACGATCACCTCATCAACATGAAAACAGGTGAAATCATTGAATTTCAGGATGAAGCCATTGAAGCTTTGCAAAAAGAGGTCGCGCTACGTTTGGGCTATAAGTTGATT
>JBOFRK010000164.1:0-2228 GCA_051650945.1 Alphaproteobacteria bacterium | reverse complement strand
TTCCTTATTTTGCTGGGTATTATTCTAAAGACATTATCCTTGAATCCCTTTATGCTCGCGGGACGCTGTTTGCACATGTTGCTTTTGCCATGGGCATTATCGCTGCTTTCCTTACAGCATTTTATAGCTGGCGTTTGTTAATCCTCACCTTCCACGGAAAATCAAGAATGAGTGAAGCCGTGTTGAGCCGCGTCCATGAATCTCCTCTGGTGATGTTATTGCCTCTTTTTTTCCTTGAGATGGGTGCTATTTTTGCAGGTTATCTGGGACAACCCTTTTTTGTGGGAGAAGGCGCCCTCAACTTTTGGAACGGTGCTATTTTTGTTTCAGAGCAAAGCGAGCAAGCCCTTGCTGGGTTGCATCATTTGCCTCACTGGGTTGTGCTACTTCCTCTGATTGTAGGGGCTGGAGGCATTTCTCTTGCGTTTTTCTGTTATAGCTTTGTAAAATCAATCCCTGGCATGCTCACAGATCGATTTCAATCTTTTTATCATTTTTTGTTGTCAAAATGGTATGTCGATGAGCTTTATCATTTCCTTTTTATAAATCCATCTTGGCGCTTAGGTTCTTTTCTTTGGCAAAAAGGGGATGTAGGGATTATCGATGCGTATGGTCCTGATGGATTATCTGCCCTCATGCTTTGGAAGGGGGGGCGTTTGTCTAAGCTCCAAACGGGGTTTGTTTATCACTATGCCTTTGCGGTATTGTTAGGACTTTTTGCCATGATGGTCTGGTTTTTTTGGATTTTAAAACGGTAAAAGAAGGGTGAGGCGATTTAAATGAGTACGGTTCCTTGGCTTTCCCTGATGATTTTTTTGCCCCTCATTGGGGTGCTGATTCTCTTTTCTGTTAGAGGATCAAGTGAAGTGATGGCCCATAATGCAAGATGGGTAGCCCTATGGTCCAGTGGCATGACATTTTTGATCAGCCTTTACGTCTTGTTTTATTTTGACTCAAACAATGCCTCGTTTCAATTTGTTGAAAACGTTTCATGGCTCTCCGACCTCAATATCACTTATTTCGTAGGTGTTGATGGCATTTCCCTACCCTTTGTATTGCTTTCAACATTTTTAACACCCCTTGCGATTTTGATTAGCTGGGAGGCGATCAAAACCCGCGTTCCTGAATTTATGGCCGCTTTTTTGTTGTTAGAGTCTTTTATGCTGGGAATGTTTTGCGCCCTTGATTTTGTGCTGTTTTATATCTTTTTTGAAGGTGTGCTGATCCCGATGTTTTTGATCATCGGTGTTTGGGGCGGACAACGCCGCATTTATTCAGCCTTCAAATTTTTCCTCTATACCCTTTTAGGCTCAGTTTTGATGCTGGTTGCCCTTTTGTATATTTATTTCGATATGGGATCAGCCAGCATTCCGATGGCCATGAAGCATTTATTCTCCCCAGATCTACAAAAATGGCTTTGGTTAGCGTTTTTTGCTTCCTTTGCGGTTAAAATTCCCATGTGGCCCGTGCATACCTGGCTTCCTGATGCCCACGTTGAAGCCCCCACGGCTGGTTCGGTTATCCTAGCAGGGGTATTGCTCAAAATGGGGGGATATGGTTTTTTACGCTTCTCTATTCCTATGTTCCCAGAAGCAACCCTCTTTTTTATGCCCTTTGTGTTTGGGTTAAGTTTGGTTGCCATTATTTACGCCTCTTTCGTTGCTTTGGTTCAAAAGGACATCAAAAAGCTTATCGCCTATTCATCGGTTGCTCACATGGGGTTTGTAACCTTGGGCCTTTTTGCCTTAACCCCCCAAAGCGTGGGAGGCGCCGTGTTTCAAATGATCAGCCACGGCCTTATCAGCGGCGCCCTGTTTTTATGCATTGGCATGGTCTATGAGCGCCTTCATACCCGAGACATGGGGGCTTTGGGCGGTTTGGTAACGCCAATGCCCAAGTATGCTTTCTTCCTCATGGTGTTCATTTTAGGCTCTGTGGGGCTTCCTGGGACCAGCGGCTTTGTAGGAGAATTTTTGGTGTTGTTGGGAGCCTTTTCTGTCAACCCTTGGGTATCCCTTGCAGCTGCCTCTGGCATGGTTTTGGGGGCCGCCTATGGGTTGTGGTTTTATCGCCAGATTATGTTTGGAAAATTAAACGGCATGATTCCCGCCACGTTAAAAGACCTAAATCCAAGGGAGATTCTTATTCTAACCCCTTTGTTAATAGGTGTGATTGGGTTTGGCATCTATCCAGCCCCTATTTTGAATATGATAGCCCCAGCCGTTGAA
>JBOFRK010000163.1:0-2451 GCA_051650945.1 Alphaproteobacteria bacterium | reverse complement strand
GTCGATGAGAAGCTGTCATAAATAAAACCTTTTATTGATTGATTCTACATATCATCCTAACATAAAAAAAATCTTTTGACGACACTATCTAGGCGCTTGAGAGCAAAATGAATACAGCTGCGGCTCACATTCAGGCGTTGCGCCCGTTCTTGCTGATAAGCATCTGGATAATTTTTGACATCTTCGATCAGTTTTTCAGAAGCAAGTTTGCTCGGCCCTTTGTTTTTTTAAGGTGGGAAGCAAACGTTCTTCCAATTCATGACGGTGTTAAACGAAATACAACATAAACAAGGCCTTACGTCGTTAGAGAACGCTCGGCTCAGTCAAACACAAGTCACCACGTCGATTGGAATCCTTCATGAACCTGGTCATCTGGAGCCTTGGATTTGGCGCTGATGGGGTATCGAGTGCCTGTTCTCTGATTTTAAATCACGAGGCTTCTCTATCACCAAAACAAAGCCCCAACATGCAGACCGTGCATCGAGCGTCTCGTCCTTGTTCTCACCATCGCTCTCTATTGGGCTGTCTCCACAGGCATGCGACCTTTGGAAAAAAAAGACCGAAACTCCACAAAAAAATCTACAGATCTATGATCTCTCTCTTCAAAAGGGGGCTCCGATTTATCCTCAACGCCGCTCTCTCAACACTCCATATCCCTAAACTCTGGACCTACAAAAAATTCGTCGGGTGGTGAGGGCTGGCGACGCATTTTCTTGACGTGAACGTTTTTAGGAGGTAAAGTCACCAGATATTTTATAGAAACAGGTCCGCGAGTGTCGCGCACGTGTTTTTTTTAGTTGTTTGTAAGGAAATGTAAACCGTTGTTTCAACAGCTGGCAGATCGTCTGACTCCCCTTCTCCAAAAACTGAAAGGTAAGGGTGCACTTTGCGAAGAAGATGTCGGTGCTGCCCTTCGGGAAATTCGCATTGCGTTGTTGGAAGCTGACGTTGCCCTCTCTGTCGTTAAAGCTTTCGTGGAATCTGTCCGGGAAAAAGCCGTTGGTCAAGATGTGCTAAAAAGCATCACCCCAGGACAGATGGTAGTGAAAATTGTCCATGACCATTTAGTTTCTCTTTTAGACGCCCCGAATGCTGCTATAAATCTTGCAGCGGTTCCTCCCGTTGTGATTTTGATGGTTGGATTGCAGGGAAGTGGTAAAACAACCTCTACAGCAAAATTGGCTTCCTGGCTGGCTGCCAGGGAGAATAAAAAAGTTTTGGTGGCGTCCCTTGACGTCTATCGCCCTGCTGCCCAGCAACAATTAGAAATTCTAGCTCAGCAAATCAACATAACCTCTGTTCCTATTGTTCCAGCGGAAAAACCCCTTGAAATTGCAAAACGTGCGTTGAAAATGGCGCGTCTTGAGGGGTTTGACGTTGTGCTGTTGGACACTGCTGGAAGGCTTCACCTTGATGACGCTCTTATGGAAGAGCTGCGTGTGTTGCAGCAGGAAATGAATCCCCAGGAAACCCTTTTTGTTGCAGACGCGATGACCGGGCAAGATGCGGTTCACAGCGCCAAAGCCTTTCAAGAGGTTCTTCCCTTAACAGGGGTGGTGCTCTCGCGTATGGACGGGGATATGAGGGGAGGTGCAGCGCTTTCGGTTCGTCATGTAACGGGTTGTCCCATCAAATTTATGGGGGTTGGGGAAAAGCCTGATCAGCTTGAACGGTTTCATGCACAGCGCGTTGCGGGCCGCATTTTGGGCATGGGAGACATTGTCTCCTTGGTAGAAAAAGCAGCTGAAACCATCGAACAATCCGAGATGGAAAAGATGGCCCAACAGCTCGAAAAAGGTTCTTTCAACTTAAATGACTTGGCACAACAGATTAAGCAGATTCAAAAGCTCGGCGGTTTAGGCGGGCTTTTGAATTTTATGCCAGGAATGGGTGGGTTGAAAGACAAGCTCCAGCAGGCAAAGCTTGATGATCGCATCATCCAGCACCAGCTGGCCATTTTATCCTCTATGACCCCTAAAGAGCGCCTCAAGCCAGAGATTCTCAACGGATCTCGCAGGCGTCGCATTGCCCAGGGGAGCGGTCGTTCTATCCAAGAAGTGAATAAGCTCTTGAAACAGCACGAACAGATGAGCTTGATGATGAAGCGTATGAAAAAGATGGGCAAAAAAGGCATGATGCGGCAAGGCTTTCGGGGCTTGTTGCAGAGATAGTAACATCAACCGGTTCTGCTTTTAGAACCATTTTGAAAGGAAAAAAACTATGGCACTTAAGATTCGTTTAGCCCGGGCGGGCGCAAAAAAACGTCCTTTTTATCGGATTGTGGTTGCAGAAGCAACAGCACCCCGGGATGGTCGCTTTGTTGAAAAAGTGGGTACTCACAACCCTATGCTTCCTAAAGAGCACACCCTTCGGGTCGTTTTAAACCAAGAGCGCATTCAACATTGGCTCTCCGTTGGGGCTCAACCCACAGAGCGTGTAGCACGCTTTTTG
>JBOFRK010000162.1:0-5136 GCA_051650945.1 Alphaproteobacteria bacterium | reverse complement strand
AGGCTACAGCATCCCTGACCCTAACAGCCCCTTTGAGATTGTTGAGATCTCAGGGGTTCCCACCCTCAAACTCAAAGCTGGGGAATCCCTTAATTATGAAGACCTTGGCCCTTCCCACAGCGTCAGCGTCATCGTCCAGGCCACAGATGCGACCAACCTTACCTTCACGAAGCCTTTGACCATCTCTGTCATCGACAAGCCTGATGTGGTGACGGTGACAGGCATTCCTTCAGATCCTTGCAAGATGTTGGAAACAGACCTTGTCAATCCATTTGCAAATGCTGAAATTGTCAACCCAACGGGGGCGAATTTCACGGTTCGGGTAAGTTTGGATACCGCCTCAAAAGGCGTTCTTTCAGGAGGTGGATTCGTCCTTGAAAGCCCTGGTGTCTATAAGCTTGCAAACGTAAATGCAGCAACGGCTCAATCTGCCCTCCGGGCTTTGGTGTTTAACCCAACAGATGAAACCTTCGCTGCAGTTCCTAACCCAACCAACACGGTTTTGAGTATTAAATTTGATAACGACCCCGTTGCTGCGACCCGATCGGTTTTAGACACCTGGGCTTTGGGTTTGTCCCGTAGTGATACGTACGTCATGCCTTTTGCTGTCACTACCAATGGATTGATCAACCTTCTGGGGAGTAATGATGATTTGACCTTAAATTCAGAAGGCCCAAATATCTTGCGCTTGGCAAACGTGGAAACTGTTAAAATGAGCAACCCAGCGGATGTTTATAACGACACCATCACCTTTACCACCGCGGTTGATTCTAATTTTAAAGTTGACTTAGGCGGAGGGATTGACACCATCAAGCTGGGGACCATGTCACAGAAATTCAGCACTTCAAGTTTTGCTAATGTTGAATACATCATCACAACGGCAACGACGGAGGATCAAACGATCAGCCTTGCTTCAGGAACGGTTGCGCCAGGATCTTTCTTGGAAATTGATGGCCAAAGCCTGACCACAGGTAAGTTAGAAGTCAACGCTTCGGCTTCTGGTGTGGGCACCTCTGTTATCTTAAAAGGGGGTGCTGCGGCTGATATTTTAACAGGGGGAGCCGGGAACGATGTTTTGATTGGCGGCGGCGGGGCGGACCAACTTAAAGGCGGTGGCGGAGGTGATACGCTTCACTTTAGCGGCTTTGTAAGCGGATCTCTCTTTGATGGTGAAGGGGGCACCGACACCCTGTTGTTTCAGGGATCTGGCTTGACCCTTGATCTGACGGCGGTGGGCAGCTCTTCTTTCAAGGGCATGGAAATTGTGGATTTAAACTCCGGTCACAACACCCTCGCGTTGAATCGCGCATCCGTCAACAGTTTTGTGAATTCAGGGGGAGGCAGCGGTGCAACAGAGCTGACCATTCATGGAGATTCGGGCAATACCGTTACGCTGAAAGATGGCGTTTCGAACTGGAGCTTTACAGGTACCCAAACGGTTGATGGCACAGTTTATAACGTTTACAAAGACAGTTTGACCCAGACCACCACTCTCCATATTCAAACGGGGATTACGATTCTTTAGCCTGGAATAAGGTGCTTAACGTAAGCCTTAAGGGCTGCTTCAAAGCTTTGGGGGTCAGGGGCCCTGGCGCCTCCAGCTTGGGCGAGATCTCGGCGCCCGCCGCCGCCTTGCCCTCCCAACAATAAAGCAGCTTGTTTAGCGAGGACAGAAGCGTCCAGCTCTGGCGTCAAAGAGGCAGAAACCCCCACCACCACAGAAGCTTTATCACCTTGATGGCTCAATAACACGGCGATTCCTGAATCAATCCGTTGTTTCATCTGGTCCACAACGGTTTTCATTTCTTTTGAAGACAGGTCTTCCACACAGCGGAAGAGCCAGTAAACAGGACGATCCCCAGAAAGTGTACCCAAGAGCTCTTGGGGTTCTTCTTTCTGCTGAGTTGCGCCAGCAGCGAGCTGTTGCCGCAAGTGAGACGTCTCTTTTTCAAGGCGCCGAATTGTTTCCAAAATTTGCGTAAGTTTTTCTGGCAAAGCGCCATCGAGCGTCGTTTTTAAAAGAGCCGCGCAATCCTTCACCAAGCGCTCTTGGGTGTGGAGATAAGCATCAACCCCTTCTCCTGTGAGGGCTTCAATCCGTCGTACGCCCGCAGCAATGCCTGTTTCCTGAATGATCTTGAATGCGCCAATATCACCGGTCCGGCGGACATGGGTGCCGCCGCATAGCTCAACGGAAAACACGGGGCCTGTCTCTGGCCGCTCCCCCATAGAGATAACCCGGACTTCTTCGCCGTATTTTTCTCCAAAAAGCGCGAGAGCTCCCTGCTCGATGGCTTGATCCGGAGTCATCAGCCGCGTTTCTACCTCTGTGTTAGTACGAATTTGCTGATTGACATACTGCTCCACATTCCAGAGCTCGTCCGGTGTGAGAGGAATGGGGTGGCTAAAATCAAAGCGCAGTTTATCAGGTGCGACCAGAGAGCCTTTTTGGGTGACGTGGGGCCCTAAGCACTTACGCAACGCGCTGTGCAGGAGGTGGGTGGCTGAATGGTTGCGCCGCAGATTTGATCGACGGGAGCTGTCTACCACCAGGGTTATGTCTTGGCCAGGGGTCAGCGTGCCAGCTTTGATCTGACCTTCGTGAAGGTAGAGATGGTGGATTTTGCGCGTTTGTGTAATCTGGACCATCCCCTCTTTTCCAAAGAATGCCTGACCTGTGTCTCCCATTTGTCCGCCTGATTCACCATAAAAAGGAGTTTGGTTGACGAGAAAGGTGACAGACGCATCAGGGCCCGCTTTGTCCACCACAATCCCTTCTTGCAACACAGCTTGGACGGTGGCTTGAGCCGTTTCACAGGTATAGCCCAAAAATTCAGAGCCACCGTGCTGATGATACAGATCTGCATAGATGGGAAGTGCTGCAGTTTCACCAGAGCCTGCCCAAGAAGCCCTTGCCTCCGCCTTTTGACGTGCCATAGCGTCTTGGAATCCGTTTGTATCCAAAGAAAGACCTTTTTCTCTCAAGATAGACTCCGTTAAGTCTACCGGAAAGCCGTACGTATCATACAGTTTAAAAGCAACTTCTCCAGAAAGGCTTCCACGTGCGCTGAGGCGTTGCGTTTCTTCTTCCAACAACCGAAGGCCCCGCTCAAGGGTTTGCTGGAAGCGACGTTCTTCCAAATCTAAAGTTTGTACGATCAAAGCTTGTGCCCGTAAGAGCTCTGGGTATGCAGCCCCCATAAGGGTGAGGAGCTCGGGAGCCAAACGCGGCATCAGAGGATCTTGAGAACCCAGCTGGTAGGCGTGACGCATCGCGCGCCTTAAAATCCTTCGTAAAACATAGCCACGCCCTTCGTTGGTGGGCAAGACCCCGTCTGCAATGAGGAAACAACCGGCCCGTAGGTGATCTGCAATAATCCGGTGAGAAAAGAGGGATGCTCCCGTCGCGGGACAGTGGGTGAGATCTGCCGAAGCCTCCACAAGGGTTTTTAGGATGTCCGTTTCATAATTATCATGCACCTGCTGCAAAACTGCGGCAATACGTTCGAGCCCCATGCCCGTGTCAATGGACGGTTTGGGAAGGTTGACGCGTTGATCTGGGGCCAATTGTTCATATTGCATAAAAACGAGGTTCCAGATTTCTACAAAGCGGTCCCCGTCTTGCTGAAGCGTGCCCGGAAGCCCGCCTGGGAGATGGTCACCATGGTCATAAAAGATCTCTGAACAAGGGCCGCATGGGCCTGTGTCCCCCATGGACCAGAAATTATCACTGGTGGAGATTTTTAAAATACGGTCTTGGGAAAGGCCCGCAACCTTTTGCCACAAATCAAAAGCTTCTGAGTCTTGTGCGTAAACGGTAATCCACAGGCGATCCTTGGGGAGTTGGAAAACCTGGGTTAGCAGCTCCCAGGCAAAGGCAATAGCTTCTTCTTTAAAATAATCCCCAAAAGAAAAATTCCCCAACATCTCAAAAAACGTGTGATGCCTGGGGGTATACCCTACATTCTCTAAATCATTGTGTTTGCCTCCCGCCCTCAAACATTTCTGAGAACTGGCGGCCCGCACATAAGCGCGGGTTTCTTCTCCTGTGAAAAGTTGCTTAAAAGGAACCATGCCTGCGCTGGTAAACAACAAAGAAGGATCTTGGTGGGGGACCAGAGGGCTTGAGGGGATAACCGTATGCCCCTGCTTCGCAAAATAGGAGAGAAAGGTTTGTCGTATATCGTGGCTCTTCATCATCAATTCACCAAATCAGGTTAACAGGTCTTGGGATAGGCTTTGAAAAGCCTCACAGCATCCGTTTTTAGAAACAATCTGCACGCCTGTCTAGAGATATCAAAAAAATTGCCTTCCTTCAATCTGCAAAGCTCATTCTGTGCGAGTTCAGTACATATGAGACGCAAGCAGCCTCGTGATAAGCCGATAAGCGCTACGCCCTAAAATTTTCAGCCGGAAGGCGCATCGTTGGGGGGCAACGGACAGGGTTAGGAAATTACCACGCCATCACCTTTTCTCCCTTGGCGTTGGTGTATTGGGTTTGACCGATGGTTTTTATCAGCGCGTCTGACAGCTTGTTGTTCCACAAGCTGAGGAATGTCAGGCGCATCTGTCCCAGGTTGTTCAGCAGGGCGCTCACCCCCGCATCGCCGATCTTGTTTGAATTCAAGTCCAGCGTCGTCAGGGTGGTGTTCTGGGCCAAGGCCTGGGCTCCCGCATCGCCGATCTTGTTATAATGCAGAACCAGCGTCGTCAGGGTGGTATTCTGGGCCAGAGCTGTCGCCTCCGCATCGCCGATCTTGTTGTCCTGCAGATCCAGCGTCGTCAGGGTGGTGTTTTGGGCTAGGGCTTGGGCCCCCGCATCGCCGACCTGGTTATGCCGCAGATACAGCGTCGTCAGGGTGGTGTTCTGGGCCAATGCTTGGGCCCCCGCATCGCCGATCTGGTTTACAGACAGATTCAGCGTCGTCAGAGTGGTGTTCTGGGCTAAAGCTTGGGCCTCCGCATCGCCGATCTTGTTTTCCTCCAGCTGCAGCGTCGTCAGGGTGGTGTTCTGGGCTAGGGCCTGGACCCCCGCAGCGCCGATCTGGTTTTTGGACAGGTTCAGCGTCATCAGGGCGGTGTTCTTGGCTAGGGCCTGGGCCTCCGCATCGCCGACCTGGTTATTACGCAGATCCA
>JBOFRK010000161.1:0-1253 GCA_051650945.1 Alphaproteobacteria bacterium | reverse complement strand
TATTTTGAATATGATAGCCCCAGCCGTTGAAAATGCCCTTGCTCCTTATGAACGGATTAAAAGACGACCTCCCCAAGCACAGTTGCGGTGGCTAGAACCCAAAAGAGATGTGTATTCTCTTCAAATCCAAAAAGATTTTTCTCTTCCCCCTTTGCTGCAAACCCTAAATTCTAATTGTAACGACAAATTTTATGGAGGCTTAGGTGTCTTCTCTTTATGAACTCTACAGCTTTTTACCTGAGCTTTTGATTGCGGTTTGTACCCTACTCATCTTCATCTTTGGCATTTTCGCCCGAAACGCCCTTGGTCAAGAGGTAAAACGAATCGGTTGGCTCTGCGTTTTGACCCTCTCAGGAAGCCTTCTACTTTTACTTCTTCCTGACCAAGAGCCTACCATCATTTTCAAAGGGATGGTGCAGGTAGACGCTTTTGGCGGCTTTTTAAAATTGTTGATTTTAATGGCAGCCATAGGCGTTTTAATCTTCTCTTTAACGTCCCTTGAATACAAAAAATTGCTGGCGTTTGAATATCCGGTCTTAATATTGGTTGCGTCTTTGGGCATGATGTTGATGGTGTCAGCCCATGATTTTCTTTTGCTTTTTATGGGGCTTGAGCTTCAAGCATTACCACTCTACGTGCTTGCAGCGTTCAGGCGTGACCGTGAGATCAGCTCTGAAGCAGCTTTGAAATTTTTTGTCTTAGGGGCCCTTTCTACTTGCCTTTTTTTGTTTGGGCTCACCCTCATCTACGGCTTTGCAGGCACCACCCACTTTCAAGCTTTGGGAACCTTGTTTTCAGGTTTCCCAACGGCTATCTTCCCCCTTGGGGCAGTTTTAGGGATGCTTTTCATTCTTGCTGCAGTTGCTTTTAAGATTTCTGCTGCGCCTTTTCACATGTGGACACCTGATGTTTATCAAGGAACCCCCACCCCTGTCACAGCTTTTTTAGCAACAGCTTCTAAAGTGGCGGGGCTGGGCATCCTCATTCGCCTTTTTTACGTTCCTTTTTTCAGCTTTCATGCGTATTGGCAGGGGCTTTTTATCACGCTCTCCATTTTTTCTATGTTTTGGGGCGCTTTGGGGGCCCTCACCCAAGAAAACATGAAACGTCTTTTAGCCTATAGCACCATTGGCCACATAGGTTATATACTCGCAGCGCTTTCCATTGCAGAACACCAAAGCATCCTTGTCTCCCTTGTTTACATGACGTTGTATATGCTCAGCACCCTGGCGATATTCGGCTGCCTTATGGTG
>JBOFRK010000160.1:0-2047 GCA_051650945.1 Alphaproteobacteria bacterium | reverse complement strand
CGCGCTGAGCTAGACTATGATATCGATGGGGTTGTTTATAAGATCAATCGTCTTGATTGGCAGGAGCGGCTTGGATTTTCCTCCAGAGCGCCGCGCTATGCCGTGGCCCATAAGTTTGATCCAGATTGTGGCCAAACCCTGTTGGAGGATATCCACATTCAAGTGGGTAGAACGGGAACCTTAACCCCCGTTGCGATGCTTCGCCCCCTTACGGTGGGGGGTGTGGTCATCTCCCGGGCAAGCCTCCACAACGAAGATGAAATCCTGCGCAAAGACATCAGGATAGGGGACACCGTGCGGGTTCAACGCGCGGGGGATGTGATTCCTCAAGTTTTGGGCCCTGTGCTTGAGGCTCGCCCTTCAAATGCATTTCCATTCGTGTTCCCAGACTATTGCCCTGTGTGCGGAAGCCAAGCAGCTCGTCAAATGGGAGAGGTTGCTCGTAAATGCACAGCAGGCTTCAGCTGCTCTGCCCAAGCCCAATGGCGCTTGAGACATTTTGTGTCTAGGGGAGGGCTTGATATAGAGGGGCTTGGGGAGCGGCACCTAAACCTTTTTTATGAAGCAGGGTTGGTTCGAACGCCCGTAGACCTTTTCACCCTCTCCCATCGCAATGCGGAAAGCGACAACCCTCTTCAGACGTGGGAAGGCTGGGGAGAGCGTTCTGTGGCGAACCTTTTCCAAGCCATCGAAGCCCGTCGAACCATTTCCTTTGAGCGTTTTTTATATGCATTGGGGATTCCACAAATTGGGGAATCAACGGCTCGCCTGCTCAGCCAACATTACCAAACCATCGAAATTTTTCAGCATGCTATGGGAGAGGCGCAAGACCCAACAAGCCTCTCTTTCCAAGTGCTTTTATCCATTGATGGCATCGGGGAAGGCATGGTTGATGACTTGGTTGCATTTTTTCAGGATACCTCTAACCAAGCCATCTTACATGCTTTGCTAAAGGAGGTGAGTGTTCTTCCAGCTGTTGCTCAAGTGACCAAGCAAAGTTTCTTAACGGGTAAATCTGTTGTGTTTACGGGTACACTTCAACAGATGACCCGAGCAGAAGCCAAAGCAAGGGTAGAAAATTTGGGTGCAAAGGTGCGCTCTTCCATTTCTAAAGAAACAGATTATCTGATCATGGGGGAGGGAGCAGCAGGGACTAAAGCAAAGGAAGCGGCCAGGCTTAATATCGCTATTTTGGATGAGAGAAAGTTGATTGACGCTCTCCAGGGGCATGGCTATGATGAGGGTGGGAGTTAGATAAAATAATACTTAAATTATAAATACATAACTGAAAGGAAGAGAGAAATGTCCATCAGCATTACAGGAAGACATGTCGATATGGGGCCTGCTATCACCTCTTATGGGACAGAAGCCGTGGCGGCGTTGTTGCGAAAATATGGCATGGAGGCTGTGAGCGGGGAAGTCACGTTTTCAAAGCCACTTCATGTATTTGAAGCTGAAGTTTCTCTCCATCTAAAGCGTGGGGTTTATTTGCGGGCTGGTGGCGAAGGAAGCACCGCTTATCTGGCAATGGACCAAGCTTGCCACAAATTAGAAACAAAAATTCGAAAGCATAAAAAAATGCTGGATCACCATCACAAAATGCGGGATCAGCACATTGAGAAATTTTCAGCCCCCGACTATATTTTGGACAGCCAGCGGGAGCAAGAGCCCTCTGAGCATCCTCCTATCATAGCTGAATCTACCACAGACATTCCAACACTTAGCGTCACAGAGGCAGTTATGCGTTTGGATTTGGGAGATTTGCACACGGTGATCTTTAAAAACCCAAAACATGGTGGGCTTAATGTTCTCTATCGCAGGAAAGACGGCAACATCGCGTGGGTTGACCCTGCGTTGATCCGTTGATTGTCCGAATTTACGTCTTCGAAAAAAAATGAGTCTAGACTAGGTGTTCAGTCCCAGATTGTGATGGTATGGATTAATAGTAAAACGTTCTGGCTCAGATTGCCAGATTTTTATGATAAATTCATAAGGGGTAAGGCCTTTGAGAGCTTTAAGTCTTTTAGCAAAGTTATAAGCATTCACA
>JBOFRK010000159.1:0-2415 GCA_051650945.1 Alphaproteobacteria bacterium | reverse complement strand
TGGCTACCAAAAAAGAAGTGCCTCCTTTTCGGGCAAGCTTGGAAGCTACGCTATAAGGAGACATCAACGTGTCTAAAAAGAGCATCCCGCGCTGGCGTAACGCTTTTAAAACAGGCTCCATGGAGGCTTCATAAGTTGTAAAAGAGCTGCCCGACGCGTGGGTGACCCCGACGGCCATCCCAACTTTTTGAATGCCCATAGCAAGCCGTTCCAGATTTTTTTCTTCGGGTAAGTTGTTGAGGAGGGTTTGGGGACCTGGATCATTTGCGGGGTAATTGTCTGGCTCCAGGGGGATGTTCACCAAAATTTCATGGCGAAATTCTTTAGCTTTCCTCGCCCATCCTGCAGGATCTTGGATAAATGGCGAAATGGCAAGGGTTACCTCGGCTGGAAGCTGTTCAAGGGCTTGCTTGCTGAAATCTGCCTGAGTTCCTAAATCAAGCAAAACCAATGCAATCAAAGACGTTTGAGGGGTGATGGTATAAGGTTGTCCATGGATATCAATAGGCCTTGGATTTGCAACCTCTCCCTTGGGAGAAGGAAAAAGACTGATACCTGTTTCAGCTTTTGTTTTTTCTTGGAAATTTTTCTCTTGGAGATAAACATAAATGGCATAACCACTACCTGACAACACTGTTAACAACAACAGGAGCATCAGTTTTTTCCAAAAACTTCTCTTTCTTCTATTTCGTCCATAAGAGGTTCGACTTTTTGCCATCTTCTGCGATCCTTTTTCGTGTGCGTTTTATCAAGAGATTGGGACTATCCTTTTTTAGGTGTGGGGGCTAATCTGCTCACAACGTCTTTTTTCTCTATTTTATCTTTCGGTAATTTATTTTTTTTCAGATTGTTTTGATAAATCCACATGCCGCGAGCAAGCTCAATGGCTCGCATTTTTTGATAATCTTCAACCTTCCCTTTTGATAATTTTGAAGGGATCAAGCTTTCTGGCTCTGAGGGTGAAGGGCTAGAGATTGAAGAGGCTTCTTGGGGCGGGTTGTTGTTTCCGTTTTGATCTTTTTGCTTGAGGGCGCCTGCAAAACTACTTTCCCGAATTCGATTAAATTCATGCAATTTTTCCAAATCAGCAACCTGTTCAATCATAATATCAGGTGTGATGCCATCGTTTTGAACGGATTTTCCATCGGGTGTATAGTACCTGGAGATGGTTAATTTGATAGCACCCCCGTTGTTCAAAGGTCGAATCGTTTGCACAGACCCTTTTCCAAAGGATTTTTCTCCAACCACCAGGCCCCTGCCGTGGGCTTGAAGCGCGCCCGCAACAATTTCTGCAGCGGAGGCAGACCCCCCGTTAATCAAAACCACCACTGGTGTGTCTTTCAAAAGCTCTCCCTTCGTTGCAAAGAGGCTTGTGTTTTTCTCAGAATCTCTTCCTCGGGTTGAAACAACTTCGCCGCCATCTATAAAAAGGTCTACCAAGGCCACAGCTTGTTCCAAAAGCCCGCCTGGATTGTTTCGCAGGTCCAGCACAACGCCTTTCAGATTATTTTTTAGCTTTTTTTGAAATTCCCCAATGGCTTCTTTCGTTAAGGTCGCAATTTTTTCATCAAAATTTGAAATACGTATATAGCCGACATCGTTTTCCACCTGAGATTTAACAGATTTAACGCGAATCAGTTCGCGCACCAATTTAACCTCAAAAGCATCTGCATTTTCTCGCTTGATCAGCAATTTAACAGAACTTTTAGGTTCTCCCCGCATTTTTTTCACTGCATCCGTCAGGGTAAGCCCAAAAACCGGCTGCTGATCAATGGCAATAATGAGATCTTTTTTTTGCAACCCTGCTTTGTAGGCGGGTGTGTCATCGAGGGGTGTTACAATCTTAACCAAGCCGTTTTCCATGGTGACTTCCATGCCCAAACCGCCAAATTCCCCTTTGGTTTGCTTTAAAAGCTCTTGATAGTTATCTGGGTCTAGATAAGAAGAGTGGGGATCAAGGGACATCAACATGCCGTTGAGTGCACCTTCCAAAAGTTTTTTCTCCTCGACAGGCTCTACATATTCTTCCCTCACCAAATCAGCGATTTCTTTAAATGCTTGAACCGTTGTTTGAGGCGTGTAGTGAAGGGGTGTTGAAGCCTGGGCAAACTGTAAAAAAAAGCTACATTGCAACAGGATGCCTAATCCTATGACCAGGTGAAACCTCAAGCGCATTTTAAAAAAACCTTTCTGTTACCACCGGCGAGCATTGTACCATACCACATATCTTCATTTTTCAAAAAAAGAAACGTACATAAATGACCTGAAAAAAAGCTCTTATGGCTTTTGTTTAGCAAACAACTGCTAATAAATTGTGAAAAACTTGGAAAACATGATGTTTCTAGGCTCAATCTCAAAGATCATCCCCCAGGGATAAGCGCTTGCTTTCCGCTTCCCTTTTTAAAAAAAGTGTTT
>JBOFRK010000158.1:0-5054 GCA_051650945.1 Alphaproteobacteria bacterium | reverse complement strand
AGCATCAATGGGGTGGAATTCTGCAAACCCAGCTGCTGCTAGATGGGCGGAGGGGATTCCCTGGTTAATTAAAAATTTTACCACAGAAAGGGCCCTTGCGATGGAAAGCTCCCAATTGCTCTTAAATTTTGCGCCAGATAACTTGATGGGCAAAACGTCTGTGTGACCATCTACCCGCAAAACCCAAGGAATATCACTGGGAATTTTTTGAGAAATTTCTTTCAACGCAAGGGCAAGCTTTGCAAGCCTTTTCTCACCTTCTTCCCCCAATTTTTCAGAGCCCAATCCAAATAGCACTTCGGATTGCACCACAAAGCGGTCTCCAACGACACGAATATCATCCCGAGAGCCAAGGGTTTTTCTCAATTTCCCAAAGAACTCTGAGCGATAGGCCGCAAGCTCTTTAACCTTTTCTTCCAACGCGAGTTTAAGTTTAGCTTGCAGCCCCTCAATTTCAATTTGTTGATACTTACCCGTTGTCTCAGATGCATTTAACACCTTATTTAAGCGCTGAAGCTGATCATTCAGCTGTTGCAATTGGGCTTGGGTAGACTCGAGCTTTAACATAGACTGAGTTTTAGAAGCTGTCTCTTCGGAAAGCAGAGTCAAAAGCCTTCCCTGTTCCCCATGCAATTGATCAACGCGCTTCCTCAAATCAGCATTTTTTCTCTTCTCTAAGCCCAGCATATCAGAGAGTTTTTGGAATGTTTCTTCAAGGGAAGTCAGGGATTGTTCGCGATTTTGCAGCGCATCACTCAAGTAAAATTGCGCCAAGATAAAGACCATCAATGTAAACAAAATCACCAGCAGAAGCGCAGAGAGAGCATCCACAAAGCCAGGCCAAATATCAAAGCCAATACTATTTCTTCTGATAGTCTTCAAAGAACAGTCTCCCCTGTTTTTAAGCCTCTGCTGTCACCATTCATACAGCTTTACGCTATAAAAGTAAAGGGGCCTAAACTGGGAGACCCAAGCCACTGAGCCAAGCTTTCCAAAACTTATCCTCAGAAAGAGGGAGAGGCTATTTTTCCCAAGCCCCTAGCCCACCCAAAAAATTACAAAAAGAAGACGTCGCTTTCAGCCAAAGCCTTAAGAGCCAGCGTGGGCAGTCCCATTGGTTGTACCGCCGCTTTGGGGAGAAGCACACTTCATGCCCTCTTTTGCCTCATCCAAATATTCACGAAAACGCTTTGCATAGATGTCTAGAACGCGCGCCGTCGACTGATTCAGCATCTCCGTTACTTCCCGGCTATGACGAAGCGCTTTATCCACATGGGTTTTGACAGCTTCTGTCTGATGACCCATTTTTTCATGGTTTACGCCTCCATTCCCCATAGAAGAACGGGCTTGGGTATTCATCTCCTCAAAGAGATGTTTGAGATATTGGCTGTTCAGCTGCAAAAGATTCCGCATCATTTCAGCAGAAGCTTGTTGGGCCGTGTTAAGCGCCTCAACATTTTTCTTGTGGGTTGCCATCATCGTATCAAAATTTATACCAGGCATTTTAAATGCTTGGTAAAACGAAGAAAAATCTGGCCCTCCAAACATATAATCTTGCTTTTGTTCGTGTTTCGAAGACATTGTTGCTTCCTCCCCATGACATTTTTTAGTTATTTTCACTTAAGGGAATTATGCATCAAACAGGAGAAAAAATCAATTTATTTTCCCTAACTCCCAGGACAGCCTTGCTAAAAAATGATTTGAGATAAACGTTGCTTTTATCTGCTTAATGCGCCGCTCCATACCCGATTTCAATAAGGGCATCTCGCAATGCCTTGATGCTGCGCGGGCCATAGGAGCCGCCGCCATGGGGGACAAAGGTTCCGCCGATGGTTTTGCCTTGCCACTTCAGTGTTCGGTGAGATCCACCACTGCGGTTATCTGGAACTTCACCCCCAAGATGTACCCACAGCGTTTTGAATTCTTCGAAACTAACCTTTTGGCTGCGTGCAATGCTAAAAATATCAGCATGGGTTTTGGCATGTGTTCCTTTTAATAGCGTCTTTTGCGAAGGAGGAAGCGCCACCGGAGCCGCAACAGGAGCCAGAGGTTTTTCAGGTTTCTTCACCGCAGGCGTGGTATCTACCGCTTTCACTTCTGCTTCTATTTTCACCTCGACTGCTTTTTCTGCTACGGGTGGGCTCACATTTATTTCGACCACGGGCTCAACCCCAGGCGCTGGTTCCGGAACAAAAACTTTTTGTTCAGCAAGCACAACAACCTTTTTAGCTGGCTTGGGAGCCTTTGGTTTTTGTGGTGCTTTCGTTATTTGAACCGCTGGCGCCGGTTGTAAACTAGGCTGTTGTACCGGCGGAAGCTTTTTCAAAAAATCTGGGATTTCAAGTTCTGGAAGCCTGGCGTTTGAGCCGTAGGGGCGTCCCATCATCTCTTGATATTCAAAGGGTGAAAAATAAAGATTTGTCTTGTAAGGGGATTTATAAAAAGTAGAATAATCATGCGTAACATAGGGGCAGCTTGGACGTAGGTAAGATTCCATCAAATCTAAATCAAGGCCTGAGTAAAAATTATCTTGTACATCTAGAATGGCTTCATCTGGGTGACCTAAATCTGTATCAAGCCCACGCATCCGATCCCAAAGGGTTGGAGAACAAGCAATCCAACATTTTGTTTTATATCGAAGCTCCCGCATATTGGTGAAAGAGAGCAGCGTTAAAAGGGCATCGACTTGTGTTTGGTAAACGTCTGTCGAGAGACGAGACATAATTTTTTCTTCTTCCCAGAGGTCTTCATAGCGCTCTGGATGGGTTCTTCCTTGAAGATAGAGCTTATTATTGTTGCCAGGCAATGCTTGTTCTTTTTTGATGAATTCAATTTTTTCTTTTCGAAGTCTTAAACTATCCAGCCGCATGGTAAGCAAATTTTGAATCGTCTTTTCCAGCAAATCAGGCTGTCGCTTCGTTTTTTCCAGCCTATCCATAAGAATCCGAAGCTCAGAAATATTATTTTTGCCAACACGTTCAACCTGGCTTAGGTCCGCATTAGACCAATCCCGAAAGCTCTCTTCCAGCACATCACAGGCTTCTTCTGTGTGAATAATATTGCCCTCAACACGGCTTTTCAATCGCTTCCATGCGCTTTCATCATGAAAAGATGGGTTTATGGGGAGTGCAGTCGAAAAATTGACAAGTGAAGCATTTAAACAAAAAGGCAAAAAAGCGAGCAAAAATCTGTTTAATTTCATGAGCAGTTAAATCCAAAAAAGTTCCAAAAAATCAGATATAAAATATGACCAAAAGTCAAATTAGTCAACCATTTTTTATTCCCAGGATTTCAGAAGTCTCGAATGCCTACAGCTTCCTGGAACTTGGCTCTTGCGCAAGGAGAAAGGGTTCGTTATAAATGGAGGTAAGGATTTATAGTTTGTGGATCCTAATGTCTCACGCAGCCTTTTTTCTAGTGGCTTTTTGAAAAGAAAAGCTTTCTTTTGGTTGCGGCAGTTTTAACTGGAAAAAAAAGGAAATATAATTACCCAATGTCTGTTTATAATTTTACACTCAAGCAATTGTTAGAATCCGGAATCCATTTTGGTCATACGACCCGTCGTTGGAATCCTAAGATGAAGCCCTTCATCCACAGCCAACGAGGCGGCATCCACATCATCGACCTCAAGCAAACCTATAACCTGTTGGGAAGAGCGCTTCACGCCGTTCAAGAGGTGGTCTCCAGAGGGGGGCGGGTTTTGTTTGTGGGAACGAAGCGCCAAGCGAGTGAAAAAGTTAAAGAAACAGCGTTGAAGTGCGGCCAATATTATATCAACCACCGTTGGTTGGGGGGAACCCTCACAAACTGGAAAACCGTGTTGCATTCTATTAAGCGCCTTAAGGAGCTTCAAGAAAAGATCAACAAGGGTGAAGTGAAGGCCTATACAAAAAAAGAACAACTTTCTTTCATGCGTGTTTATCAAAAGCTCGAACTTTCTTTGGGTGGCATCAAGGACATGGGCGGAACACCAGATCTCGTGTTTATTATTGACACCAACAAGGAAGCTATTGCCATTCAGGAAGCTCGCAAGCTCAACATACCTGTGATTGCCATTGTCGATACAAACTCAGACCCTGATGGCATTGATTTCCCCATTCCCGGCAACGATGATGCTTTGCGCGCCATCGAATTATATTGCGCCTTGATATCTGGCGCCGTTTTGGAAGGGCTTCAAAAAGAGATGCGCACCGCGGGCATTGATGTCAATGCAGCAGCGGAATCTCCCGTGGCTGCCGATGTTGTTGCGGCCGTGCTTGCCCAGGATGAAGGACTTGCTAAGGAATTGATCGGGGAAGAAGCCACAGCAGTCTCTTCCGCTGAGCCTGCCTAATAAGAGGTTACGTAAAACTTACGAACCTCAACAGTGATATTTAAAAGGAAGAGAAATAGAGTTATGTCAGAAGTTTCGATGGAGTTGATTAAATCCCTGCGTGAAAAAACAGGCGCGGGCATGATGGATTGCAAAAAAGCCCTCACAGAAGCGGGAGGAGACCTGGAGCAAGCCGTCGATTGGTTGCGCAAAAAAGGCTTGGCTATGGCAGCTAAAAAAGCAGACCGGGTAGCAACGGAAGGGCTTGTAGCAGCAGGTACGGAAGGGTCTTTCGGGGTGGTTTTAGAGGTTAATGCGGAAACGGATTTTGTGAGCCGGAATGAACTTTTCCAAGGCTTTGTGCAAGACCTTGCAGCGGTTGCCCTTAAAAATCGGATTGATAGCCTTGAAAAACTCCCCACCCAAACGCTTTCTGGTTCAGGTGGCTCGGTGCAAGAGGCCTTAACGCATTTGATTGCCACCATCGGTGAAAACATGACCCTGCGCCGCCTGGCAACCCTTTCGGTTGACAAGGGTGTTGTGGTTTCCTATGTCCATGCTGCAACGGTTCCCAACGTGTTGGGACGCATTGGTGTTTTGGTAGCCCTTGCCTCTGAAGCACCTAAAGATCAATTAGAGCCCCTTGCGCGCCAGATTGCTATGCATGTAGCGGCAGCAAGCCCAACCTTCCTTAAAATCGCCGAAGTAGACGCGGCGTCCCTTCAGCGTGAGCGGGATGTGT
>JBOFRK010000157.1:0-7960 GCA_051650945.1 Alphaproteobacteria bacterium | reverse complement strand
CTCGATGCCCGGGGGCTTTTGAGCGTTGCCCAACGCGCCCAATTTATCGCCCGGGTTCGTCACTTGGCGAAAGGATGTTTCGAAACGTGGATGGAAGGAAAAGCCCCCCATGGCTGAGTTACTTTTTGAAATTTTTTGCGAAGAAATTCCAGCCAGGATGCAAGAGAGTGCAGCGCTTCGATGGAGGCTTTTAGCGGAGAAAAAGCTCCAAGAAAAAGAGCTTGCTTTTGAAAAAGTTGAAACGTTTGTAACTCCGCGACGCTTGACGTTGCGTGCTCAAGGGCTTCCCCTTCAACAACCCACGCGACAAGAGATTCGCAAAGGCCCCCGGGTAGATGCTCCCCCTGAAGCCATCGAAGGCTTTTTTCGCTCCGTTGGGAAGGGCCCTGAAGACTGCACCCAAGAAACCTTTGGGAAGCAAACCTGCTGGGTTGCATCCCTCACACTGCCAGGCAAACCCACGGTGGAGCTTATTCCAGCTATCTGCGAGGAGATGCTTGAAACGTTCACGTGGCCAAAATCGATGCGCTGGGGGGTGTCTCAACGAAGCTGGGTTCGTCCTGTCCGCAGCCTGTTATGCGTGTTTGACCAAAAGCCTGTGACGTGGACCTTTGACCCTGAGGGAGAAGCGCTCCAGACCAACAGCCAAACCTATGGTCACCGTTTTTTGAGCCCAGAGCCTTTTGCTGTGACGGATTTTAAAAGCTATGACAACGGTTTAGAAAAAGCTTGCGTGGTGTTGGACGCAGCCCAGCGACGCCAACGCATCTTACAGGGGCTGGAGCACCTCGCAAAAGATCTGGGGCTTACTTTGCTTTCAGAGGATCTCGAGCCAGGGGGATTGCTGGATGAAGTGACAGGCCTTGTGGAATGGCCTGTGGTGTTGAAGGGAGCAATCCGTGAAGGATTCATGGTGCTTCCACCGGAGGTGCTGATCACCCCGATGCGGGCTCACCAACGTTATTTCGCGTTTAAGGATCCGAGCACAGGGCGGCTGGCGCCTTTTTTTGGCATTGTTGCGAACACCCAAGCCAAAGACGGAAATCTCAAAATTATCTCAGGTAACGAGCGGGTTTTAGAAGCCCGCCTTTCGGATGCTCAATTTTTCTGGATCCAAGATTTGAAAAATCCCCTTACTGCGTACCAGCAGCGCTTAAGTACCCGGCAATTTTTTGCTGGCCTTGGGACGCTTTATGATAAGACCCTTCGCCTAGAAAAGCTTGCTGTCATGCTGGCCCCGGGGGATGAAGATCTGAAAGAAGCGGCTTCCCTTTGCAAAGCAGACCTCACCACCCAAATGGTAGGTGAATTTCCTGAATTGCAAGGCGTTATGGGAATGCATTATGCCCTGGAGCAGGGGATGAAGCCCGAAATTGCCCAGGCTATTCAGGCCCATTATTGGCCCCAGGGGAATGCCCAAGTTCCAACTGAGATGGGTAACCTGGCCATGGAATTGGGGATGCTGGATCGGCTGGATACCCTCGTCGGTTTTTTCAAAATTGGCCAGATCCCAACAGGCTCTAAAGATCCGCTGGCCCTTCGGCGCGCGGCTTCGGGTCTGCTCCAGTTGATCCTCGCCTACCCAAAATCTTTTCCTTTAGAAGCCCTTATCCATGAAGCTTACAACCTCTATAGTCCGTATGCGGCTACGCCTGGAGGCTTTACCCTTCCTGATCTCCTTGGGAAGCTAACAGCGTTTTTGGAAGACAGGCTGCGCCATTTGTTGAAGGAGCAGAATATCCCCCATGATCTTATAGAAGCAGTTTTAAAGCCTCAGCGGGGTGATTTGGATGAGCTTAAAATCTGCTACGAAAAAATCCTTTATGTATCCTCTTTTTTGAAAACAGATCAGGGTATCCAGTTGGTTGCAGCTTTCAAACGGGCTCTTTCCATGGTTCAAACGGAAGAAGCGAAATACCGCACGGCTTATACGTCGGCTCTGTTTCAGGAAGCTTCTATTTCAGATACGATCGAAAAAGACCTTTGGCATGCTGTCTCACAAGTTCAAGATGTGTGTGCACAATCTGAGTGGAGGGTGCAGCTTCAAGCTGTACAAAGCCTGGTTGCGCCGATCCAGGAATTTTTTGAGCATGTGGTTGTCAATGCGTCTGACCCGGCGCTGCGACAAAATCGCTTGGCGCTTCTTGCAAGGGTTCGAGAGCTCATCCAGCCGTTGGCTGATTTTTCAATGTTGGAGGGATAAGATGACACAATGGGTTTACGGTTTTTCTGACTACCAGATTGAAAGTGCCCTTTCTACAAAAGATTTGCTGGGTGGCAAGGGTGCGGGTTTGGTGGAAATGACCCAGCTTGGCCTGCCTGTTCCTCCGGGTTTTATCCTCTCAACCCCTGTATGCACTTTTTTTTACCAGAACCAAGAAGCCTACCCCGAGGGCCTTCAAGACCAAGTTTTGGCAGCGTTAAAGCAGATAGAAATCCAAGCAGGAGGAGGGATGGCATTAGGCGGAGCCGAAAATCCGCTCCTGATTTCCGTGCGTTCTGGCGCCAAGGCTTCTATGCCTGGGATGATGGATACCATCCTCAACCTGGGGCTTAATGACACCACTGTGGAGCGCCTCAAAAAACTCTCGGGAGATGCGCGCTTTGCCTATGATAGCTATCGCCGTTTTATTCAGATGTACAGCAATGTGGTGCTGGGCTTAAGCCTTCACCCTTTTGAAGAAATTTTGAATCAGTATAAGGCTGTTCGTAAAGTCAGCGAAGACCATGAGCTTTCTGCAGAAGATTTGCGCGATATCATCGAAGTTTATAAAGTAAAAATCTTCCAGATCAGCGGCAGCTCTTTTCCCCAAGATGTATATGAGCAGCTTTGGGGTGCTATCAAAGCTGTTTTGAGGAGCTGGATGAACCCCCGCGCTATGGCCTATCGCTCTTTTTACCATATCCCAGAAGCTTGGGGGACAGCAGTCATTATTCAAGCCATGGTCTTTGGTAACCAAGGGAACGAATCTGCGACGGGGGTTGCCTTCACCCGCCATCCTTCCACGGGGGAGAAACTTTTCTTTGGGGAGTACCTCTTAAATGCCCAGGGGGAAGATGTGGTTGCGGGGATTCGAACTCCTGAACCTTTGACGATCCAACAAAAGCGCTCTGGAAAAGAAAAAGCCTTGGAAGAATTGATGCCAGAGGCTTACCAAGAACTCGTCCAACTGAAGGATAAGCTCGAAGAACACTACCGGGACATGCAGGATATTGAGTTTACCATCCAAAAAGGAAAGCTGTGGTTGTTGCAGACCCGCAATGGAAAACGCACCGCACCTGCATCCTTAAAAATAGTCTTAAGCCTGGTTGAAGAGGGCCTCATCACCCAAGAAGAAGCACTGTGTCGGGTGGAGCCTCTGGGGCTTAACCAATTGCTGCATCCTCAACTTGTGGCGTCTCAAACTTTAAGTTTGCTAGGCAAAGGTTTGCCGGCTTCTCCGGGGGCTGCCGTTGGGCGCGTTGTTTTCACGGCGGATGCGTGCGCTGCTTTGGCTGAGCAGGGAGAGCCGGTGATCCTGGTGAGGGAAGAAACCAGCCCTGAAGATATTCATGGCATGACGGTGGCCCAAGGCATTTTAACGGCCCGGGGAGGCATGACAAGCCATGCAGCCGTGGTGGCTAGGGGAATGGGACGCCCGTGCATTGTGGGGGCAGAGAATCTCCATATCGATTTTTCAACCCAAACCTTCAGCTTTGGGGGTATTAAGCTTAAAGCTGGGGATATGATCACCTTCAATGGCTCAACAGGTGAGGTGTTTCAAGGAGAGGGGCGCTTAGAAAAGCCTAAGCTAGATTCAGGAGATTTTAGCGCTTTTATGCGGTGGGCCGATGGAGCCAGGCGTTTACGCGTGCGTGCCAATGCCGAAACACCCCAAGACATTACCACGGCACTTCATTTTGGCGCGGAAGGAATTGGCTTGTGCCGGACAGAGCATATGTTTTTTGAAACAAACCGTATCCTCGCGGTTCGAGAGATGATCTTGGCCGAAAGCCCTGAAGAGCGAAAGCGCTCACTCCAAAAGATTCTCCCCATGCAGCGGGAAGATTTCCAGGGGCTCTTTAGGTTGATGGGAGAGCTTCCCATTACCGTTCGGTTGCTGGATCCCCCTTTGCATGAGTTTCTTCCCCGCAGCGAAGGAGAGATCGAACAGCTGGCAAGATCACTTCAAAAATCCACCACCGTGGTACGGCAACGGGTGAGTGAGCTCCAAGAAGCAAACCCCATGTTGGGACACAGGGGATGCCGCTTGGGTATTACCTCTCCTGAGATTTATGAAATGCAGGTTCAGGCCTTGCTAGAAGCAAGCCTTTTAACGATCCAGCAAACAGGAGTTCCCTTAAATTTAGAAATTATGGTGCCTCTGGTGGCTTTAACCGGAGAGCTCCGTTTCTTGCGAGAACGCATAGAAGCTGTTGCCCAGCGGGTCAAAGCAACAACCCAATTGCCTTTGAACTATAGCTTGGGAACGATGATTGAGCTGCCGCGGGCAGCGCTTAAAGCAGATAAAATTGCGATGCTTGCAGATTTTATCAGCTTTGGAACCAATGATTTGACCCAAACAACTTTTGGCCTTTCCCGGGATGATGCAGCATCTTTTCTAGAAGTGTATCGCCAAAAAGGTATTCTAGATCGGGACCCCTTTGTTTCCTTGGACCAATCGGGTGTGGGAGAGCTCATCGCCTTGGCCGTTCAAAAAGCACGCGCCGCAAAGCCAAATATTAAACTGGGTATTTGTGGAGAACATGGTGGAGACCCTAAATCAATTGCCTATTTTGAAGAAATTAAACTTGATTATATTTCTTGCTCGCCCTATAGATTACCTATCGCCCGTCTTGCTGCAGCCCAAGCAGCAGTCTGCAAATCGAGTTGATTTTCTCTGGAAAAAGTCTAATTATTCGAAAATAAAGGAGGGGCACAGATGTCCACTGTCGTTTTTGACACAATGCTACGGAAAAAGCTTATTGAAAGCGCCCAAGGGGCCTTGGTAAAATCTTATGCACCCTACTCAAAATTTCGGGTGGGAGCAGCTGTTTTAACTGAAGCTGGACATATTTTTACAGGCGTGAATGTTGAAAATATTTCCTATGGTCTAACTATCTGTGCAGAACGCGCTGCTATCATGAATGCTGTAGCCCATGAAGGACCAAGAATGCGCGTCAAAGCAACGGCAGTTGCTTCTGCTGCTCAGATCCCCGTTAGCCCATGTGGGGCATGCCGCCAGGTTATTCAAGAATTTGGCTATGATTCCCAGGTGATTTATCGCTCTTACAATGGGTTCATCGACGTTCCTTTAGCAGAGTTGCTTCCCGGGCCTTTTGATGAAATCGCAGCCACTCAAGAAAACGGTGACGTAAGCTCCATCCAAGTTGCGCGGTAAGGTGTGTAGGAAGCATCGGTTCCCTCTAGGGTAAACGCTTCTTGTTTTGCTTCAGCTTCAAAGAAAGCCTCTAGGCGCACCAGGGCTAAGCACCTGTTTCTTGGATTTTTATCAAGAAGCTTCAGTCCGCTGCGGATTTCCCCTGCGGGTTCCCCTTTATAGGTTAGCTTGGTTCCAAACGGCGGAAGCTTGCCTTCCCCTTCCACGGTTAAAAGCCTTTTGCGAACAAGGCCCTGGTGGTGGGTTCGTGCCGTCAGTTCTTGCCCTAAATAACACCCCTTTTGCCAAGAAATGGCCCCCAGTTCCCTAAAGCCGCACTCTAAAGGAATAGACCTTCCCGGTATCAAATCACGGTGCTGATCTGGAACGCCCAGCTCTAAACGCATGGCATCATAGTGCTCAAAAGGTACATGCGTCAAAGAGATACCCAAAGCTTCTTGGAGGACATCTTGAGGTAACGCGCCAGAAGAGATGTCAACCAACCCCCGCCATCCCAGGGATTCACACCGGGGGTCTCTATAAAAAGTAAACCACACTCCTTTTTCCATCATGCATGTAGCATTTCCTCGAGAAACAGGAAAGGCAGAAAGCGCGTCCTGTTGCTGGTTAAAAGACCCGACAGCGACGCTTTCATAAGCGCCACTCACATCAGAAAACGTGACGTCTGACCTCAAGCGATAGAGCATGAAACGTTGCAGCAGTTCTGGGATATGGGAGCGATCCAACATCAGATCTAAGCTCTTCTGCTCAACATTTTCCAGAATCAAAAAATCATTCAGATAGCGCCCCTGGGGGGTTAGAAAAGCGCTATAGCAAACCTGCTCTGGTGTGACGTTGTGAACATCTTGGGTGATAAGCCCCTGGAGAAACCTGTGGCGATCACTCCCTTGAAGGCGAAGGACCCCCTTTTGGGGAAGTGATGTTATCCAAAAAGACATGGAGCGAAGAAACTCCCCGTTTTTTTACATTGAAAAACAAACTTACTTGCGAAAAAGAAATTTCATCACAAGGATGCTAGCAGCCAGCAAAAGCGTCAACACGTTTGAAGCAATAATGGAGACAGCTCCTTTGGAAAGTCCGTAAAAAATCCACAAAACCACCCCTGAGCAAAAGATGCAATACATCGCAAGGGACACATCTTCCACTGAACGTGTCTTCCAGATTCGCACCACCTGGGGCACAAAAGAAAACGTCGTGCAGGCCCCTGCGACAAAACCAAGCAGCTCTAACCCAGATAACATATCAACGATACCCCCGCATTATGCCTCATTAAACTGACAATTAACCCAAACCTGCTGCACATCATCATTATCTTCCAGTAAATTGAGGAATTTTTCAAGGGTCTCCAACGCATCTGGCTGAACTTCTGCTAAAATTTTAGGGAACCAAGCAATTTTACCCTCCACAGGCTCTCCTAAGCTCTTTTCCAGTTCTGCTCGAACGCTGGCAAAGTTCTCAAAAGAGGAGAAAACATCGTGCCCCTCATCGGTTGTTTCCACGTCGTCGGCCCCTGCTTCTAAGGAAATCTCAAAAATCTTCTCCGCCTCAATGGAGAGGGGATAGCGCAAAAAACCTTGGCGATCAAACAGAAAGCTGACGCTGTTCACCTCCCCCAAGGAGCCTCCAAATTTCTGAAATGCAGAGCGCACCTCAGCCGCCGTGCGGTTTCGATTATCGGTTAAAGCTTCCACAATAACTGCAACCCCGCCTGGGCCATACCCCTCATAGCGAACTTCTTGATAATCTGCGAGGTCTTCGCCCCCAACCCCTTTTTTAATGGCGCGCTCAATATTTTCCCTGGGCATGTTGGAAGACCTTGCGTTGAGGAGGGCTGCTCGCAAGCGCGCATTCATCTCCGGGTCATCCCCGCCTAGTTTGGCCGCAACGGTAAGCTCCCGCCCCATTTTCGAAAATAATTTCGCCCGTTTGGCGTCTTGGGCCCCTTTGCGATGCATGATATTCTTAAATTGCGAATGACCTGCCATGATTCCCTCTCGTGAAGTTCATTTTGGAGGTCATTCTACAAAAAAGAAGGGCCCTTGGCTATGGGTTTTAAGCCAATCTATGGGGCCCCCTGCTGTGGCTGTGCTGTTTTATTCTTCCCATCCCTCAGAGCTCTGGGAATCTCCAACATCTTTGTTTTTATCATCAATTGCTTTTCTTCTGGCCTCCATTTGCTCAGCTAATACCTCCGCAGGGGTTTTTTCCTTAGGTTTTTCTGGCTGCTCTCTGCCTTCCGCACGCTTTAATTTACCCTTTTGTCCGCTCAAGTCTCCCGCAGATATTGCCTTGCCAGTTGTCTGGGTTGCAGAAGGAGGCACCGCAGTGAGCGGAGGAGGCGGTGGTGTTGCAGGCCTAGAGGGCAGCGGCGGCGGAGGTGGTGGAGCTGGTGGAAGGCTCGACGGTGGTGGCACATTCCCAGGTGGAGGCGGAGCTGTATTGCCAGGCGGCTTTGGAAAGCTCGATATCGGTGGCACATTCGTAAGCGGTGGTGGTAACGTTGATGTTGCAGGTGTATCTCTAGGAGGCAGCGGCGACGACTTTGCGGTAACAGCCGGTGGTTGGGGCTGGGGAACCTG
>JBOFRK010000156.1:0-2114 GCA_051650945.1 Alphaproteobacteria bacterium | reverse complement strand
CCAACGATTCTGGCAGTTCGCTCTCGCGCCGATAGAGCTTGTTTACCAAGATTCTCTTGTTCTTTAAAACGCTCATTCCTCAAAGAAACAGCCTCAGCAGTATTGCCTGTAGAATTAATCAATTTATGTTGTTTTGCGATTGCACGTTGCTTAGCAGCTAAATCTTTTACGGCATCAGCCATCATTTTTTCCGCTTCTTTTTGAAGCAAGAGATTTATAATTAGATCAGCTGTGTTTCCTGGAGCTGTCGCTTTTTTCATTAATATATCGTAATCAGATTTTTTTTCAGGGTCATTTGTGCTTGCAAACAACACAATAGAAAGCATCGAATCCATGTACTGTTGCCAGAGTTCAGCTAATTTTTTATTTTGGTCAGAAGGCGGGTTTATGTTTGAAAGCTCTGCAATGAGATTAGGTTTAAAATTTTTGTCTGCAGCAGCATTGGTTGAAGCTGTCAGGGTTTCTACAGAAAGTTTAAACGTTTGGGGAACCTCCTGAAATAGATCAGTAAATTTTTGAATGCTTGTTTTTCCTGCGCCATCAAATGGAATAGTTTCAAATTTTTTATCTTTAAGCGTAAGGGCTGTTTCGACATACCCTTGAAATTGTGAACTTAAGTTTGAATCAGCGTTGAGCCATGCTTTCGCAGTTTCACTAAGCTCATTTTGGATTCGTCTTTGCTCAGTTTCACTTTTTGTTCGCAGCTCATTTTGTTTTTCATGATAGCTTTTGTTTGAATTGATAATTCGATCGCGCTCTGACAAAAATGCATCATGCTCTTTGCTTGCTAATACAGGGATGATAACAATTGCTTTCATGAAAGCAAACGTTAAGGTTATACACAAAATTTTTTTCATTTGATCCTCTTGATTTATCTTTTAGTCATTTCTATGTAACTGTAAATTAATTATTATGAAAAATAAATTTTATCTGTTAACGCATTCTTTTTTTAATATTTTTTGGGGATAAAAGCATGTATACCTGGGGTTAAAGAGGAACCTGGAGGGTTTGTAGATGTTTTTGTCTTTTGCTGAATTGCTTCGTTTCCTTGGGGAACGTGAAGTAGCGTCACTTGACCTGCGTTTTACAGACTTGCAAGGCACCTGGCGCCATGTGACGCTTTATGCAAAAGCGGTTGATGAAGACCTTTTAAAAAGAGGGATCTCGTTTGAGTGTGCTTCTATTCCTGGGTGGGGTGATGAAAAACTGCTTGATCTATTTTTAAAGCCCAAAGTTGAAACGGCTGCGATAGACCCTTTTACGGCGCAATCAACCCTTATCGTCTGTTGTGAGGTGTGGGATCCACGCACCCAACAACCTTATGTCAAAGATCCGCGAAGCCTTGCGGTGCGAGCTGAAGCTTACTTGAAATCCCAGGTAGACATTGCAGATCAAGCTTTTTTTAGCCTGGAACCAGAATTTTTTATCTTTGAAGATGAGGATGAAAAGAGGAATCTTGTTTTTAAGCCAGAGATAGAGGGTTATTTATCAGTTCCGCCTGCGGATCAGTTTCATGACATGCGAGATGAAATGTTAGCGGGGCTTGCGCAAATGGGACTTAGCCCTACACAACATCGGCAGGGTATTGCACCTTACCAACATCAGCTCAGTTTTTGCCATGATACATTGGTGAAAAGCGCAGATCACCTACAGGTTTATAAATATGTGGTGCAAAACGTCGCGTTCACCTATGGAAAGACGGCAACCTTCATGCCACAACCTCTGGTCGACACGCATAGTCTAAGTATGCACATCAATCAGTCCCTCTTAAAGCAGGGGATTTCGTGTTTTTCTGGAGATGTTGACACAGGGCTTTCTCGAACTGCACGCTACTATATCGCAGGATTGATTACCCACGGAAAAGCTTTAAGCGCTTTCACAAACCCTACCGCAAGTATTAGAGCCCCCCACGGGCTCAGGAGTAAAAATCAGTGGATTGAAGCCCGCTTTCCAGATCCATCAGCCAACGGCTATCTGGCGATTTCAGCGATATTAATGGCGGGATTAGATGGCATTAAACGTAAATTGGAACTAGATTCACCGGGCATTGATTACCCATTTCCAGCTTCTCTCAATGAGGCTTTAAACGCCTTGGATCAAGATCGCGCCTTCCT
>JBOFRK010000155.1:0-3669 GCA_051650945.1 Alphaproteobacteria bacterium | reverse complement strand
GGGCAATGGGAATATTGATGAAAAAGATGAAGACCCATCCCCAGTTATCACAGATATAACCGCCAGCGATTGGTCCAAGGATCGGAGCAACCAGCGTCGTCATGCCCCATAATCCCAGAGCGGCTCCCTGCTTTTCCTTTGGAAAGATTCGCATTAACAAAGTCTGGGACAGGGGCATCAGAGGGCCTCCCGCGAGTCCTTGGAAAATTCTTCCCGTCAAAAGCATCCCCAGGTTTTGAGACAGCCCACACAAGAAAGAGCAGACTCCAAACAGAAGCATACAAACCGTAAAAACCCGCAACATACCAAATCGATTGGCGAGCCACCCCGTTAACGGGACGGTCAAGGCTTCTGCCACGGCATAAGAAGAAATCACATAGGTGCCTTCATTGAAGGAAATAGCAAGCCCTCCAGCAATATGGGGAATGGACACATTAGCGATGGTCATATCCAAAACGACAATAAAATTTGCAAGTGCCAAAAGCAGGGCACTCACAACCAATTGGCGCCCCTGAAGGGCTGGGGGTTCTGAGTTTTTCATTGATCTTTTGAAATATGAACCGTTGCTTTCATGGAAAGGCCCATTTGCAATGGATGCTGTTTCAGCTCTTGGGGGTTAAGGGATATACGAACTGGGAGGCGTTGAACAACCTTCACCCAATTCCCAGTCGCGTTTTGAGCTGGAATTAAAGCGAAAGCAGATCCCGTTCCCCCCGAAATGCCCGCGACGATTCCATGAAAAACCACCGAACTGCCATAGACATCAGAGGTCAGTTCAACGGGCTGGCCTATTTGAATATCCCGCATCTGGCTTTCTTTAAAGTTAGCATTTACATAGACTTGGTCCATGGGAACGATTGCCATTAAAGGCGTGCCAGCTTGCACCATCTGGCCTAGCTGAGCCTGACGTCTTGCAACAATCCCTTGAACAGGAGCGGTGAGGGTGGTGCGTGTCAGCTCAACTTTGGCTTTTTTGGCAGCGATTTCAGCCTTTTCAAGGAGGGCCTGGGAAATTTTAAAAGCATTCCGCGTCGTTCTAACGTCTTCCTCAGAGACGGATTTTGATTTTTGTAGGGTGAGGCGACGTTCATAGTCAGCCTTCGCTCCCTCAAAATCTACTTGAGCTTTTGCTAGATCTGCTTGTGCGCTCGCCAAAGCTAATTGAAAATCAAGAGGATCCATTACAATGAGGAGATCGCCTTCCTTCACCCAGTCTGTATCCTTACAATTAATTTTTTGAATCGTGCCTGTGAGGGAAGGCGTGATGTGGACGACTTCAGCCCCCACATAAGCATTGTCAGTGGAGATATAGCCAGATCCAAATAGGGCGTAATACAGGCCATAGGAAAGGGAACAAAGCCCCACCACCAACCCAAGGGCAAGAAACAGAGTTTTTCGTTGAGAGGTATTTGAAATCATCCTTGAAAAACTAGGACAAAAAGACTTTAAAGTCAAAAAAAATCTTTTTCATGCCCAGATCAGCCATGGGACCATGAGACAACCAAAAGTGTAAAAAATTTTTTCACTAGGAATCATTCATTAGGCAATATGCTATAACAACTTATCTATTTGAAAAAAAGAATAATTATGTCTATTCCTTTAGCCTCATCTACATTTTTAAAGCTGGCGTTTATTGCTTTTATGGCACCTCAACTTGCTTTTTCAGGAAAAGAGAATCTTGAAATACAAGACGAAACAGCCCCAAAGGCGGGTGCTCTGGTGAAAGCATCTGATTCACCCTTTAATGCATTGCCCCCAGAAATACATGCGCTTAGTCGAAAAAACGTTCAATGGGCTTGCCACCCGGCTTATCCAATACTGTCTGTCAATCTGTTAGATTATCGCCTTATCTTCCAGTTGCACTTCAAGCACTTAATCTGGAGGGGAACAACATCGGATCCGCACCGGTACCCCGGCACTTTCCATCCGCGGATTTGAGGGTCTGGAACAAGATCGGAGATGCAGGTGTGAAGGGACTCGCGCGCCAGCTTCCAGATACGCTTAAACATCTTCCATCCCTTGAAGAGCTTGATTTTCCGGTCACTTGCAGCTGATGACTTTACACGCATAATATATATTATGGAAAATAAAAAAGCTTTGGAAAAAATACCTTCCCAAGCTTTGGCTTTTTCTTTATAAAAATGCGATGGGTTCTCTGTTACAAGTGGCAGATAACATGACGTGAGGAATTTGAGCGTGGCAGCAAGCCCCTTACAGCAATTTTTGATCAAACCGTTAGTGCCGCTTCACGTGGCGGGGGTCGATCTATCTTTTTCTAACGCATCTTTGATGATGGTGTTAGCATGCTGTGTTGCTCTAGCTTTTTTTGCCTGGGGAGGCTTAAGAGATTCCCTCGTTCCAAGGGGCGTTCAAAATGTTGCTGAATGGGTGTATGAATCCATTTTAACGTTATTAAATGAGACAACAGGGCAAAAGGGACGCCCTTTTTTCCCTTTTGTGCTAGCCCTTTTTCTCTTCATTTTGTTGGGAAATATGTTAGGCATGCTTCCCTATAGCTTCACCTTCACCAGCCATATCATCACAACCTTTGCCCTTGCGATGCTTGTGTTTGTGCTTGTAACAGGCATTGGAATCATCCGCCATGGGGCTCATTTTTTAAAATTGTTCTTGCCCAAAGGAACGCCTGTTTGGATGGCACCTTTCATCATACCCATTGAGCTTTTGTCCTATTTGTCGAGGCCTGTAAGCCTTGCTATTAGGCTTTTTGCGAATATGATGGCAGGACACACCATGCTGAAGGTCTTTGCTGGTTTTACCGTTTCTCTTGGATTTTTGGGAGTAGCCCCCCTTTTGGTGAGCATTGCCTTGACAGCCTTTGAAATTTTGGTAGCTTTTTTACAAGCCTATGTTTTTATAATTTTAACTTGTCTTTACCTTCATGACGCGCTTTACTTACATTAAATCGTGTGTTGATGTTGTGTAAAAATGGCTAAAAATTTAAAGAAAGGAAGAAAAGATGGATGTCGAAGCAGCAAGGATGATTGGAGCGGGGCTGGCGGTTTTTGCGTTGCTAGGCGTAGGCTTGGGGATTGGACAAATTTTTTCCACCTTAATTAATGCGATTGCCAGAAATCCTTCCATAAAAGACCAAGTTTTCCCCATAGGAATTTTGGGTTTTGCATTAACAGAAGCCGTTGCTTTGTTTGCGCTGTTAATTGCCTTTTTAATCCTCTTTAAATAGGATGCTGTTCGGCCTTAACCGCGCGCATTGATGAAAGACTTGTTAGGACAACGTTATAAAATGCCTCAGCTTGATGTTTCAACCTATCCAGGGCAACTTTTTTGGCTTTTGATCAGCTTTTTCTTTTTGTGGGTTGTCCTGCATGTTTGGTTTGTGCCGCGCTTTTCAACGATTTTTGAAAAACGCAGAAAGCATATAGAACAGCTGTTGGCGAAGGCTTCAGCCTTACAGACCCATGCAGAAATTTTGAATCGGCAAGCCTGTGAGCGTTTGGAACACGTTAAGGTTCAAGCAGAGCATCTGATCAAACAAACAGCAATAGAAATGAGTTTTGAAAAGCACCTGGAACAAGAGAAATATTCAACTTGGTTGCAAGAAGAGCGTGAAAAAACAGAACGCGCTTTTGATGAGATCAGACGAAAAGCCCTTCAAGACGTAGCCTCTTTGGGCCCTTCCCTCGGGGTTGA
>JBOFRK010000154.1:0-9820 GCA_051650945.1 Alphaproteobacteria bacterium | reverse complement strand
AGCTGGTGTGGGGAAGGGAAACTGAAACAATTTCAGCACCTGCTTGCTTGAGCCAGGCTTTGCCTTGCTCCCAAAGCTGTAACAAAGGTTCTGACATGCCTTCCAATAAAAATTCTTTGGGAATTCCAATTTTGAGCCCTTTGACGCTCTGCCCCAGCGCTTTAGAAAAAGCTGGAACAGCGTGGGGCGACGACGTCGCATCTTTTGGGTCGTGTCCGCACATCACCTCTAAAAGCGCTGCCGCATCTGCCACATCGCGGGTCAAAGGCCCTGGTTGGTCTAGGGAAGACGCAAATGCCACAACGCCCCAACGAGAACAACGCCCATAGGTTGGCTTAAAGCCTACAACCCCTGTAAACGCTGCAGGTTGGCGAATGGAGCCACCGGTATCGGTTCCCAAAGCGGCTAAGGCTGATCCTGCTGCAACGGCTGCGGAAGAACCTCCTGAAGAACCTCCTGGAACCAGTTGTTTAGACGGATCTGCCTTGGATTTCCAAGGGTTGATGACGGGCCCAAATGCACTGGTCAAGTTGGCGGACCCCATGGCGAATTCGTCCAAATTCAATTTTCCAAGGGTGATGGCTCCTGCATCCCGCAGCTTTTGTGTGACGGTTGATTCATAAGGCGAAATAAAGCCCTTTAAAACCCGAGAAGCTGCCGTGGTTGGGATCTGCTTGGTGCAAAACAGATCTTTGATTCCCAAGGGAAGACCGTCTAAAGGGCGCATCTCTCCTTTGGCGATACGTTGATCTGCTTCTTCTGCTTGGGCAAGCGCCAGCTCAGGCGTGGGGGTAATATAGGCGTTTAAGTGCTGAGTTGCTTCCATCGCATTCACATAAGAACCCACAAGCTCTCTGGCTGAAACAACTCGATTTAAGAGCTTTTCCCGAATTTGGGTCCACGTAAACGACCTCAACTCATTTTCCATAGCAACCATCCACCTTTCCCAATACAAACTGCGCTTACATCCATTTACTCAATCACCTTCGGCACGACAAACATTTGTTGAAGCTGCTGGGGTGCGTTTTCCAAAATTTTTTCAACAATATTCCCCTCTGTCACCTCATCTGGGCGCATGGGCATGCGTTCAACAGCAACACTCACCAGGGGTTCCACACCGTCTGTGGAAACCTCTTCAAGGTGAGACACAAACTCGAGAATCTTTGATAGCTCACGAACAAAAGCTTTTTTCTCATCTTCTTTTAATGAGATGCGTGCCAAAGAAGTGATGCGCTCAACGGTTTCAAAATCCATCTTAATTTCTTTCTTAATCTAATCAGCTTGGGACAGTTCGAGGGGAAAAATCATTACCGCTTAGGTGATGATTTTTTTTCCGATTCTGTTTTAGCAGAAGGCAATTCAAGGGAAACATAAAACGCATCCCTCTCTCGCATAAGCAACAGGAGGACCGCCGTCCTTTTCTCTCGTTTTGCCTTTGCGATCTTCTCTGAAATGTCCTTAACCGTGCTCACCTCTTCCTGATCAACTTCGATGATGATATCTCCTGGTTGAATTCCTTTTTCGGCGGCAGAGCTATCAGGGTCAACACCCGAGATCCAAACCCCTTGGGCATTCAACTTGTTTTTTAATTCAGGGGAGAGGGGTTTAAGAGCAAGTCCCAAGATGGTTGATTCAGGGCCAGAAGTTCCCAACGGTTTATCTTCTCCTGCTTCCGCATCATCCTCAAGGGTTGCTTCCCGGGCCTTCATTTGGAGCGTCACCTCACGGTACGTTCCGCTTTTAGGGTCTTTACGCCACACCACCACAGGCACAACGGCTTGAACAGGAAGGCTTCCAATTAGGCGGGGAAAACGTTTGGCATCATCCACAGGGATACCATTAACTTTTAAGATGATATCACCCCGTTCAATTTTGGCTTCCGCTGCAGGGCCTCCAGGCACGACACCACCCACCAAAACCCCTACAGGTTTTGAAAGACCCAAGCTTTCCGCGATATCTTGATCAACACGTTGATATTTGATCCCAATCCAACCTCGTTTGGTTTTTCCAAATTTTTTCAGTTGTTCAATAACGGGTTGGGCGATAAATCCTGGGATGGAGAACCCAATCCCAACACTTGCCCCCGTGGGAGAATAGATAGCCGTATTAACACCAATCACCTTCCCTTCCCGATCAAACAAAGGCCCGCCGGAGTTGCCTTGGTTGATGGCTGCATCAGTTTGGAAATAGCCATCGATGTAGTTTGTTCCCACTTTGCTGGAAATGTCTCGTCCAATATGGGAAATGATCCCCGTCGTAACTGTTCCCCCCAAACCATAGGGGTTTCCGATGGCAAAGACGTCATCTCCTACTCGAATTTTAGATGCATCTCCCCATGAAACATAAGGAAGGGGTTTTGAAGATTCCACCTTCAACAACGCCAAATCTGTGCGGGTGTCACGCCCAATTAATTTAGCCTTTAGTTTGGTTCCATCGTTGAGAATAACGGTAATTTGATCGGCTTCAGCCACGACATGATTGTTCGTGACCACGTAACCTTGTGGATCAATGATAAAACCAGAACCGAGGGAGGCAATTTTCTGAGAGCGTTGCCTTCCGCCCCCCAGAGGGCCTCCGGGGATTTGCTCAAAAAAATCACGAAAAAATTCATCCAACGGTGTGCCCTGGGGAAATTGAGGCATCTCAAAAACCCGTTGCTGTTGTTTTTTGACGTGGGTCACCGTTGAGATGTTCACAACGGCTGGTATTAAAGGAACCAACACGTCTGCCAAAGGAGAGGTTTGACTCATAGATTTTGCTGAGAAAGCTTGAGAAGGCATGCCCCCACCCAACGCCATCAAGCCGGTTAAAAGCATCAAGCAAAAACTTACCATTCTAAAAGCCCCACCAACTTTTGGAAAAAACCGCATATCCATAACCCCACACGTCCCTTACAGGTTAACTCTTTCCCCTTTTTATAAATTAAATACTAAAAAAGTCAAAGGCTGTCTTCGGATCTGAATGAAATCAATTGGCCAGCTCCCCCCAACCAGCTTGAAGCAAGAAGTCTATTGATGTTTGCCGGGATTTACCAAAATATCACGGAGATGGGTCTTCCATGGCGATTGCGAAGGTTTTCAAATCTTGCACGAAGGGGTGAGCTGGAAGGCACAGAAATAACTAGAGTTCCCAAATCCGTTCTTGGGATTGCCTCCAATAAGGCGCTTAAACCTACATCCCCAATGTTGTTCCCACCCAGTTGAAGCCTTTTAAGGGTGGGTGGAAGGTTGTGTGCCAGCGCTTGTGAACCTGCATCTCTGATGTTGCTCTGGTTTAGGTAAAGCCATTTAAGGGTGGATGGAAAGCGTAGGGCCAGGGCCTGTGCACCTGCATCACCGATGTTGTTATAACTCAGGTTAAGCGATTCAAGGGTGGGTGGAAGTCGGAGAACCAAAGCCTGGAGACTTTTCTCTGATATATTATTCTCGCTCAGCCAAAGCCCTTGAAGGGTTGCTGGAAGATAGGGCACTATAGCCTGTATACCTGCATCCCCGATGTTGTTTTCGCTCAGATCAAGATTTTTAAGGTTGACTGGCAAAGCGGGTGCGATGGTTGTGATTTTTTTATCGTTGATCTCTCTATTGGACAGGGATAAATCTTCTACTGGCGCTTGACGAAAAAGGTTCATGAAAGCCTCTGAAGGCCCTTTTTTTTCCAAAAATTTAACTGTAGTTAAATCTTGAAAAAACCTTTCAACTTGTTCCTGGTTTGGGAGGTTGGCTGAGATTTGAACGTTGGTGATGAGCGGGGTGGCTATGTTCCTCAATTTTGTCTCAACCTCCCGGAGGTTTAGCAGATCTTTTTTCTGAAGCTCCGCAAGGATCAGTTTGATAATATCTGCAGGAAGCCTTTCAAAAGGTGAAGGTTGAGCAACAGGTTTTTCATTCAGCTTTCGATATTTGCTACGTGGCTCTGAAGATGTTGCGGCCGTGTCTGTTGAAAAGGCAAATTGAGGTGCCATCAAAACAATAAGTGCGAGCTTCAAGAATGTAGATGAGATTAATTGGCTAGACATAATAATTTTCTTTTTTTCAAATGAATTCAATGCATTATTAGCTTGTCGGCTAAACCTTTCTCAATCGTAAATTTTTGCCAAAAAGGATTAAAAAAACCCGGCGTGTCCATGAAAAAACTGGCACCTCTCCCGCGTATCCCCACCTTTTCCTGTCTTCAAGCATCTTTATTTTCCCCCGGACACGCGTGCGCCTCCGCGAGAATGACGTTCTGTAAAATATTTTTTATCAGACATGCTTTCAGGATAGCTCTATGTCTTCTTTTTGAAGGGATTTAAGCTCGTCTCGAAGGCGCGCGGCCTCTTCAAACTCAAGGTTGCTGGCAGCTTGGAGCATCTGTTTTTCCAATTTCTTCAGATACGCCTTTTTCTCCTTCGCATTTTTAAAAAAGGGAGCAGCCGCTTTTTCTTCCAAGCGCGCCGGAAGCTTACTATGATCACTTTCATACACACTTTTGAGAAGGTCTGGCAAAGCTTTTTGAATGCTCTCAGGGGTAATGTTGTGGGCGAGGTTATAGGCTTGTTGTTTGTCTCGTCGTCTCGCGGTTTCTTCCAAGGCTCCTTGGAGGGAACGGGTGAGGGTGTCTGCATACAGAATAACCCTGCCTTCCAGGTTTCTGGCGGCGCGCCCGATGGTTTGGATGAGGGAGGTTTTAGACCTTAAAAAACCTTCCTTGTCGGCGTCTAAAATGGCTACCAACGCGCACTCGGGGATGTCGAGCCCCTCCCGAAGCAGGTTGATCCCCACCAGCACGTCAAATTCTCCGCTGCGAAGCCCTTGGATAATCTCAATGCGCTCGAGGGTGTCAACATCTGAGTGTAGGTAACGCACTTTCAAGCCAACTTCCGCCAGATAATCCGCGAGGGCTTCGGCCATTTTTTTCGTCAGGGTTGTGACCAAACAGCGATATCCCTTGGCTGCTGTTTCTTTGCAGGCATGGATCAGGTCATCCACTTGATGCTCTGTGGGGCGGATGAAGCAGGGTGGGTCAATCAGACCCGTGGGGCGAATGACCTGTTCCACGAAAACCCCTTGGGTTTGCTCCAGCTCCCAGGGACCAGGGGTTGCCGAGACAAAAATAGAAAGCTGACGTAAGGAATCCCATTCCTCAAACTTGAGGGGACGGTTGTCAGCGCAAGACGGAAGGCGAAAGCCATATTCCGCAAGGTTTTTTTTGCGCGCAGCATCTCCTCTGTACATACCACCCAGCTGGGGAATGCTGACGTGGCTTTCATCCACAATAAGAAGCGCGTTTTGGGGGAGGTACTCAAACAGCGTAGGTGGCGGCTCTCCCGGGTTGCGGCCCGTTAAATAGCGGGAATAGTTTTCAATGCCTGCGCACATGCCTGTTGCAGACAGCATCTCCAAATCAAAGGTGGTGCGTTCTCGTAAGCGCTGGGCCTCTAAAAGCTTCTGGTCTGCCTCAAGCTCCTGAAGCCGCTTTTGCAAATCGTGGCGAATGGCACCAATAGCCTGTTGGAGTGTGGGCCCTGGCGTGACATAGTGGCTGTTGGGATAAACCACAACTTGTTCAAGGGATTTGATTTTTTCGCCTGTGAGGGGATCTACCTCCCAGGCGGACTCCAGCTCATCATCAAAAAAAGAGAGGCGCCATGCGCGATCTTCGTAGTGGGCAGGAAAAATTTCTACCACATCTCCCTTGGCTCGAAAATGCCCTCGGTAAAGAACCAAGTCGTTACGTTTATATTGAAGTTGGGCTAATGCCTGAAAAAGGGCTTCTCGCTTAACCTGCTCCCCCTGGCGCAGCTCCAACACCATCCGGCTATAGGATTCCACCGCACCAATACCATAGATACATGAAACGCTTGCCACAATGATGACATCCCGTCGTTCTAACAGAGAGCGGGTAGCGCTGTGGCGCATGCGGTCAATCTGTTCATTGATAGAAGATTCTTTCTCAATGTAGGTATCCGTGCGGGGCACATAGGCCTCAGGTTGATAATAATCATAGTAGGAGACGAAATATTCCACCGCATTGTTGGGGAAAAAACCCTTCATTTCTCCATAAAGCTGGGCTGCGAGGGTTTTATTTGGCGCCAGAATTAAAGCGGGGCGTTGGGACGTTTGGATGATGTGGGCGGCGGTAAACGTTTTCCCAGACCCCGTAACCCCTAAAAGCACTTGATTTTTCTCTCCTCGTTCAATCCCCTCTAACAAAGCTTTGATGGCGTGGGGTTGATCTCCCGCGGGTTCGAAGGGGGAGACAAGCTCAAACGGCTGACCCGTGAGCGAAGGCGAAGCCGCTTGGCGAAAAAAAAGAGGGAGGTTTGGATCAGCCATGGCCTTTGGGGGAATCTTGGGAAGACAGATGGAAAGCCAGCGAAGCCTTCATAAGGGAACGTGTATAGGGATGTTGGGGATTTTCAAAAACCTCATGGGTGGGGCCTTCCTCCACAACACTTCCTTCTTGCATCACGATGACCCGATGGCTGATAGACCTAATCACGGCTAAATCGTGGCTGATGAAGAGATAAGAAAGCTGATAAAGGGTTTGCAGTTTTTTCAAAAGCGCCAGAATGTCTGCCTGGACTGAAAGATCCAACGCCGAGGTGGGCTCATCCAAAATCATCAAAGCAGGGTTGAGCACCAAGGCCCTGGCCAGCGCAATGCGCTGGCGCTGCCCCCCTGAAAATTCATGGGGGTAGCGGTGGCGATCCGCTGGATCTAACCCTACATCTTGCAACGCTTTGCAAACACGTGCTTCTTTTTCTCCTGAGGTGCGTGTCAACCGATGCATTTCCAATCCTTCTGCGATGATCTGAAGCACAGAGAAGCGAGGGTTGAGGGATCCAAAAGGATCTTGAAAAACCATCTGGAGGTTAGGCCTGAGCCGTTGCACAGCTTTCCTTGAAAGAGCTTCCCAATGTTGTCCTTGAAAAACAAACTGCCCCTGGAAGGGAAGCATCCGGAGCAACGCCATGGCAAGGGTTGTTTTGCCTGAGCCGCTCTCCCCCACAATGCCAAGGGTCTCTCCTTTTGAAATTTGAAAAGAAAGATTTCGTAGCGCGTGCTTCCAGCTGCGGGACCATAAGCCTTTTTTTTGGGAAAACCGAACCGAAAGGTCTTTGCCATAGGCTAACGTAGGGGCTTTGGGAGCTAATGGAACAGGGTCTCCAGAGGGGGAGCTAGCCAAGAGGCGTTTGGTGTAGGCATCCTTAGGATTTTGAAAAACCGATGTTTGAAGGCCTTTTTCCACGACATTGCCTTTGGCTAACACGACGACTTCATCCGCCATGCGTCGCACAACTCCCAAATGGTGTGTGATCAACAGCAATCCCATTTTTCTCTGGCGTTGAATGGTTTTTAATTGTTCTAAAATTTCCGCTTGGAGGGTGACATCCATCGCTGTCGTGGGTTCATCTGCAATCAGCACATCAGGGTTGCACGCAAGGGCCATGGCGATCATCACCCGCTGACGTTGTCCCCCGGAAAGCTGATGGGGGTAGGCTTTCAAACGGTCTTTGCCCTCAGGAAATCCAACAAGGTCTAAAAGTTCCAAGATTCGTGCTTCCAAAGCGGGGCCTTTGAGCCTTTGGTGCACCCATAAGCTCTCCCCAATTTGCTTAAAGAGTGTGTGAAGGGGGCTTAAAGCCGTCATGGGTTCTTGGAAGATCATGCCAATGCGGCTTCCACGGATTGTGCGAAGCACGGCATCTGGTACGGTTAGCAGGTCTTGGCCTTCAAAAAAAATTTTTCCCGAAGGATGAAAAGCCTTCGGGTAGGGCAACAGCCGAAGCACGGCGTGGGCAATGGTGGATTTTCCTGAACCGCTTTCTCCGACCAGAGCCAGGGTCTTGCCCTGGGATAAGGAAAACGAAACATTGCGAACAGCTTCAATCAGCTGTTTTTCTACAGCAAAAGAAACGGAAAGATCTTGAATTTCCAGCAAAGGGCGTGGGCTTACAGCAGATGACGTCATAGGCGCTACCTTCAAGATGAATGCCCAACAGGGGCATGTTGAAGGGTTGGATTGCTTGGGGTAGAGGCAGGCATGATGTTTTTCCGGGGGTCAAAGGCATCCCGCAACCCTTCCCCAATAAACGTTACAAGGGTCAACAGGCTTGCAATGCTGAAAAAAGCTGTGATCCCCAGCCATGGCGCATGGAGGTTATTTTTCCCCTGTTGCAACAGCTCTCCTAAAGACGCGGAGCCTAGGGGAAGCCCAAATCCTAAGAAATCAAGGGAGGTGAGGGTTGCAATGGCGTGATTCAACAAAAACGGCAGAAACGTTAGAGCTGCAACCATGGCGTTGGGTAAGATGTGCCGCCAGATAATGCGCCAGGAAGGAACCCCCAATACCTGAGCTGCTTTGACATAATCATAGTTGCGGGCCCGTAAGAATTCAGCTCGCACAACACCTACTAAGCTCATCCAGCTGAACAAAAGCATCAAGCCCAAAAGCCACCCGAAATTAGGTTGAACAAAGCTTGCCAAAATCATCAACAAAAACAAGATGGGTAGCCCAGACCAAATTTCGATAAATCGCTGGAAAATAAGGTCTACTTTTCCACCAAAATAGCCCTGACTCGCGCCAACCAAAATTCCTATGACGCTGCTAAAAAACGTTAAGATCAGGCCAAAAAAGAGCGACGTTCGAAACCCATACACAAGCCTTGCCAAAAGGTCACGCCCATGATCGTCTGTGCCTAGCCAATTATCCATCGAGGGAGGGGAGGGCGCAGGTGTTGGTAAATTGAGGTTAACTGTATGATAGCTATAATGAACAGGCGGCCAAAGCATCCAGCCTCCCTTTTTTTCAACCAGCTCTTGAACGAAAGGGTCTCGGTAATCAGCCTCTGTTTCGAAGTCACCGCCAAACGCGCTTTCAGGATAGTAAAAGAACATAGGAAAGTGAGGCTGCCCATCATACACGACCAAAAAAGGCTTATCGTTGCATAAAAATTCCGCAATGCTGACCGCAAACAAAAGCCCGCAAAAAAGCCACAACGAAATAAAAGCTCGCCGATTTTTCCGAAACTGGGCCAATCGTCGTTGGGTGAGGGGAGACAACACCATGTTCATCCTGTTCTCGCACCAAAATGGATTCTTGGGTCAACCCAGGTATACATCAAGTCACCTAAAATATGCAACAATAAGCCAAGAAGGGTGAAAATGTAGAGGCTGCCAAAAACAACAGGATAGTCCCTGGTTAAAGCTGCTTCAAAGCTTAAAAGGCCCAACCCATCTAGAGAAAAAACAATCTCGATCAGCAGTGAGCTGGTAAAAAAGATATGTAAAATTGCGGCAGGAAACCCGGCAATTACAATCAGCATGGCATTGCGAAAAATATGCTTCAGCAACACAGTCCGTTCTGTCAGGCCTTTAGACCTTGCGGTGATGACATATTGTTTGTTGAGCTCCTCAAGGAAGGTGTTTTTTGTCAAAAGCGTCAAGCTTGCAAACCCACTGATAACCTGGGCCATTACCGGAAGGGTGATGTGCCAGAGATAATCCACACATTTTTGAAACCAGCCCATGGTTTCCCAATCTGGCGATGCGAGACCCCGCAGAGGGAAGAAAGACCAAAAGCTTCCTCCCGCAAACAAAACGATCAACAAAATGGCGAACAAAAAACTGGGGATGGCATAGCCTATCACAATAAGGGTGCTCGTCCAGGCATCAAAAGGGGTGCCGTCACGAACTGCTTTGCGGATACCCAAGGGAATGGAAATGAGGTAAACTAACAGGGTCGTCCAAATGCCCAAGGTTAATGAGGCAGGCATCTTTTCAAGGATCAGGCCTAAAACAGGTTTGTCTCGAAAATAACTTTCCCCAAAATCAAAGGA
>JBOFRK010000153.1:0-4883 GCA_051650945.1 Alphaproteobacteria bacterium | reverse complement strand
CCTCCTTCAAGGGATTATCGTGCAATCTGGTAACGACGCCTGCATTGTGGCTGCAGAGGGGATTTCTGGAAGTGAAGAAGCTTTTGTGCGCCTGATGAATGCTAAAGCGAAAGAGCTGGGCGCCACCCAGACTCACTTTCTCAACACCACCGGGTGGCCAGAGGAAGGGCACACCACCACCTGTTGGGATCTGGCAAAAATTGCCGAGCGCACCATCAAAGATTTTCCGGATCTCTATCAAACCTATTATGCTCAACCTTTGTTTATTTACCACAACATCAAGCAATATAACCGCAACCCGCTTCTCTCAAAAGGGATGGGGGATGGCCTTAAAACAGGGCACACCGAAGAAGGAGGCTATGGCTTGGTGGGCTCGGGGGAGCGCCAAGGCAGACGCCTCCTTTTTGTGGTGAATGGACTTTCCAGCCAAAAGGCCCGTGCGGAAGAGACTCTTCGCTTGATGAATTGGGGCTTTCAGGAGTTTCAAACCTATGAGATCTTTAAAGCAGGCCAGGAAGTGGAAAAGGCAGAAGTGTGGATGGGGGTGACACCCTACGTTCCACTGGTGGCAGCGCAAGCCGTTGCCGTGACGGTTCCAAGGCGCCTGTGGCCAAAGGTTCAAGTGACGGTTCGCTATAAAGGGCCGGTGGAGCCTCCCCTCGAAAAAGGTCAAATACTGGGGGATGTTTTGGTTTTTGTGCCAGGAACTGAACCTAAAAGCTTTCCTCTTGTGGCAGGGGCGTCCGTTGAGAAAAATGGTGTTTTCAAAGGACTATGGCAAACGCTTTCCTATTTTTTATGGGGAGAGAAAGCAAAGCAGTAGGTGTCAAGGGGTTAAAGGCAGGATGTGAGATGATCATCGGGATTGGGTGCGATTTAGTAGATATTCGCCGGGTTGAGGGGATGCTAAAGCGCTTCGGCACAAAAGCCAAGGATCGCCTGTTTACCTCACAAGAGCGAGAAGAGGCTGAAAAAAGACCTTCTGCTGCCGCTGCCACCTATGCCAAGCGCTTTGCTGCGAAAGAGGCGTTTTCAAAAGCCCTCGGGACAGGCATGGCAGAAGGGTTGACCTGGCAAGATGTGGCTGTTGAGCGAGATGCGAAAGGCAAACCATCTCTTAAACTTTCGGAAAAAGCTTGGGTGTTGCTTGAAAAAAGGGCTGATCTCGGGCAAAAAGAAAAAATTCAACTGGACCTGAGCTTGAGTGATGAGTATCCTTATGCCCAAGCTTTTGTGATTATCTCTTGGAATGCAAACAATGTCTGAAAAAATGCCTCAATTTTCGCCTACTCCCCTCGATAAAGTTAAAGAATTTTTAAGGTTCATCGTAACTTTGACAGTGGTTGTGTTTGGGACCCGCATTTTCATCTTTGAACCATTCAATATTCCAACAGGCTCGATGATCCCAACCCTTTTGGTGGGGGACTATTTGATTGTCTCAAAATTCACCTATGGGCTGTCTCGCTATTCCTTTCCTTTTGGTTACAAAATTCCTTTTTTTAAGGGGCGGATTTTGGATTTTCATAAGCCTGAGCGTGGTGATGTGGCTGTTTTTCGTCTGCCGGCAACGCCTCACATCGACTATATCAAACGTGTGATTGGTTTGCCTGGGGACCGCATCCAGATGCGGGAAGGCATTCTCTATGTTAACAATCAGCCTGCCATCTTGAAAGATGGGGGGGCGTATGAAGAAAAGGCTGAAGAAGGTGGGCGGGTTGTACAGGCTCAAAAATATATTGAGACTCTCCTTAACGGGAAAAGCCATCCTATTATTAAGCATCAAGCCCTTGGGGAAGGCCCTGTCGATGACACACCCGTTTATGTAGTTCCTGAAGGCCACTATTTTATGATGGGGGATAACAGAGACCATTCTTTGGATAGCAGGTACATGCATCAAATTGGGTTTATCCCGGAGGAAAATTTGGTGGGCCGGGCGGAGATTCTTTTCTTTTCCCTAGATGATGACACCATCCCTTTTTGGCAAATTTGGAAAATTCCTTTCAGCATCCGGTTTAAGCGTTTGCTAAACCTCATTAACTGATCAAAGAAGGATCTGTGGATGGAAGCGCCTTCTCTCCAACGTCTGATTCAGTGTTTGGGCAGGTTGCCGGGGCTGGGCCCCAGGTCTGGCCGACGGGTGGCGCTGCACCTGCTGAAGAACCCTGAGCGGGTTTTGAGCCCGCTGATTGAGCTTTTGTCCTATGTCCAACAAGCCATTGTAACGTGCCAAATCTGTGGTTGCTTGGGAGAGGAAGATCCCTGCGCCATCTGCGCTGACTCCAACCGAGATCCCCACACCCTGTGTGTAGTGGCAGATATGGCGGATGTGTGGGCCCTGGAGCGGGCAGATTGTTACCACGGGCACTATCATGTATTAGGTGGGCTTCTCTCTGGGATTCAAGGGGTTGGACCGGAGGCTCTATCTTATCCTCAGCTTTTGGCGCGCTGTGCCTCAGGCCAGATCCAGGAGATTATTTTTGCCCTGAGCGCAACGGTGGAGGGGCAAACCACGGCACATTATGTGATGCACCAATTGAGGGTTTTTCCTCACATCCAATTGTCAACCTTGGCCAGAGGTGTTCCCCTTGGTGGGGAGCTGGATTATTTAGATGAAGGAACGCTTTCGACTGCGTTGGAAAGTAGGCGCTCCACAAACGTTTCTAAGCTTGCCGGCTGAGCACAAAAAAAGGGGCCAGAAGTTTTTTCTGGCCCTTAAGGTTTGATAATTTAAGGTTTCATGACCTTATGATTTTATTAAGAATTCGCAACTTGTTCCACGGCACGTACGATTTGGTCGAGGGCCTTGTAGCAAGCAGGAATCATGCTGGTTGAGATGGTTGTTAATTGGATTGCAGTGCGATACTCTGTAATGGCTTCCGTGAGGTCGGCATCATTGAAGGTGCTGGCAGCATCTTTCAAGTTAACGATCAAAGCTTCTGTGCTTTCTTTAGCGATCTGGATGGCGCTTTGGTCGGCACCTAAGCGGGCACGCACGGCATTCATCTCGTTCAAAGCATAGGTGAGCTTGTTGGTTGCATCTGCGGCTTGTTCAACGGTTTCAATGTACATGTTGGTCAAGTGCAGATAGTCTTTGGTGATCTTAGGCAGGGTTACGAGGGTGATATCCGTTGACTGAGATGAGGTTTGGAACTGCAACTCTTTGTCGTTGCGGACCCAGAACATGAAGTTGGTTGTTTCCGATGCAGGAATTGTTCCATAGGTGAGGGTGATACCGTTTCCAAGGTCTTTAGGTGTGGCAGCCACAAAATCAGCGATGGGGCTTCTAATGACTGTTGAACTGTTGGTGAGAACAAGTTCGAGATCAGTAGTTGGTGCGGTAGAAGTACCGCCTGGAATTCCTCTTATATAGCCTGAATACATGCCAGGGCTCACTCTGTCTTTGTCCAAAGTGATGGTAAGGGTATCTTGGAAAAGGGGAAGAGCAGCAGGGGCGGCGTTAGGGTCTTGTGTTTCGTACGTTACAGAGGAAAGAATGGCAGGTGCTTCGCTACCAACCCCAAAATAGGCTTGAATGGCTTTCCGAACGGTATCAACGTTGGTGAGCCCAGTGATAGCAGCTGCTGTTTCAAGACAGATTTGAGCACCCGTTTCTGCACAAGTGAAAAAGACTCCGTCTGCAGCTGCAAGTGGTGTTACGCCATCTGATTTGAAGAGGTCTGGCCCAACCCTGAAGCTCATTTCATATACATCTGCAGTTGGGGTTGCGCCCACCACCACATTATAAACCTGGCCTTCAAACATACCGCCACACATCTGGGGCTCAACACCTTTAAAGGTGTCAACTGGAGGTGTTCCTGGGCGCCGAATAACTTCATAGTCATTAGCTTCTGCTTTATATTCTGCAACGCCGCCACCTTCGAAGAGTTTGAGGTCGTTCCAGCGGGAGCGGTCTACGATTTCCATAAACAACCCGCGGTCTGTTGGATCAGATGGATCTCCGAAATAAGCAAAGAACATGACCTGGGCCATTCTGCGCTCAGAGATGGTGAGGGCATCGTTGTTCATTTGGGTGGTTAGGACTAACCCAGCGCGGATTAAGTCAAGAAGCTTTTGGGTGTTGGTATCTGCAACGTTGGTGAGTCCAGCGCCTTGGGCTGCGTTACGTGCAGCTTGTTCCAAAACGGCAATGTTAGCCAAAGATTTGTTGTAGATAGCAGATGAGGCTGGGTCTGTTCCCACACGAACCAGACGGGAACCCGTGCTGATGACGCTAACAGCGTCTTGGGCACGGCCCATGTTGGTGCGAACGATGCCGGCGAGTTTATTGGCAGCTGAGTTGTTCAAGACTGTAGCTGGAATTGATGGCATGAGATATTCCTTCCCTGTAATAAGGCTTTTTCATTAAGTGTCGAGAGGCTCTTGAAAAAAAGATTGTCCTTTTGACATTAAAAACACTATAATGCAGCTCAAATATTTGTTCAATAGATAATAAAATATGATTTGTTTTTGAAACTATTTTTTTTTAAATTTTTTATAAATACTTCATATAAAACAGATTAAATAATTTTTAACTTAGTCAAGAAAAAAATAAAAAAGTCAATTTGTCATTTTTTATCTTGAAAAATTTATTTAGCCTTTGGTAATTTAAATTTTTTTTATAGGAAATTTACTTGAAAGATCGATTTTTCCAGTCTAGACTTGCCAAAATCAAAAAAGAGAAGCTATTTAAATGTTTTCTGCGTTTTTTGCCTTGCCTTTTCCTCCTATTGATCCAGTAGCGTTTTCCTTAGGATCTTTTCCCATACGCTGGTACGGTTTGGCTTATTTTTTTGGCCTTTTGCTGACATGGCGCTATTGCTTTTTTCTATGCGCTTTATTTCCGAAAGTGTCTCACAAACAAGTCGATGATTTTCTAGTTTGGG
>JBOFRK010000152.1:0-1218 GCA_051650945.1 Alphaproteobacteria bacterium | reverse complement strand
AGCCCCTGAAGCTGGATCTGTTCTTGATGAGCCCGCTTCAGCTCTACAATAGCCTCTGCAACAGGGGTTAACTCAGCATACTCCTTGGATAGCTTGGCAAACAGCTCTTGGCTCGGCATCTCTTCTTTAGAAAGCGCATCCCTCACCTCCTGATAACGATCCAGGATGTGGTCCAATTTATCATGAAAAGTTTGGGACATACCTTGCCTCTATTTCGCCCGCTCTACATAGGTGCTGTCCTGGGTGTTCACAATAATCCTGGTACCTGTTCCAATGTGGGGGGGAACCATCACCCGAGCTCCATTTTCAAGACGGGCTGGCTTATAAGAAGCAGAGGCCGTTTGTCCTTTAACAACAGGGTCAGCCTCCACCACTTCCATCACCACCGTATCAGGAAGGGTCACGCTCACGATCTCTTCGTCAAAAGACGAAACTGTCAACAGCATCCCCTCCTGGAGGAAAACTCCTGGTTCCCCCAAAAGCTCTTTGGGAACCGTAATTTGCTCATAGGTTGCCTGGTCCATCAGGGTTAGAAGGCCTTGTTCCTCAAACAGGAACTGGTAGACAGCTTCATCCAACCGCACGCGTTCTACAGATTCGCCAGCGCGAAACCGCTCATCCATCTTGGTGCCATCTTTGACGCCTTTCAAGACCACCTGCATGTAAGCCCCGCCTTTACCAGGCTGAGTATGCTGGGTTTTAACCACAATCCACAAACGCCCCTGGTGCTGGATCAAATGACCAGGCCGAAGCGCATTTCCATCAATCTTCATGTAAGGTTCAGCTCCTTTTTAAACACCTAGCGTCCCACGCTATATTTTCTAAAAAATTTCAAAAAATCATTATCAGGAGACAGCAAAAATGTCGTCGTATCATCTTTAAAAGCAATTTTATAGGCTTGGAGTGAGCGATAAAACATCGCAAATTCAGGTGATTTTCCATAAGCCTCGGCATAAAGTTGGGAGGAGACGGCGTCCCCTTCTCCCTTTAAGATTTCTGCTTTTTTGGCAGCATCCGCCAACAAAACCACCTTATCGCGGTCGGCTTGGGCCCGGATGGTTTCAGAAAGCTCTTTCCCTTTGGCCCGGAGCTCTTCGGCTTCTTTCTTGCGCTCACTGATCATGCGATTGAAAATAGCTTGACTGTTTTGCTTGGGCAAATCTAATCGGCGAATCCGAAGCTCCACCACCTGAATCCCCAGGCTCCTGGGGATTCAGG
>JBOFRK010000151.1:0-3975 GCA_051650945.1 Alphaproteobacteria bacterium | reverse complement strand
AGGATCGAGCCCAGGCTTTGCCGGTTTTTCGAAGCAATTTAGACGATATTATTGGGATGATCTCTGTCCACGATATACTCTCTCTTTTGGCTCAAAAATCAACTGAGCCTTGGGCGCGCAAGTTGAACCCTGTTTCCTTCGTGCCGGCCTCCATGCCTGCTTTGGAGGCGTTTCTTGCGCTGTCTGATCAGCGGGCGCCTTTTGTTTTGATTGTGGATGAGCATGGAGGGGTAGACGGCCTAGCTTCACAAAAAGCATTGCTCAAAGCATTGGGAAGCCAATTTGGGCTTTGGGAAGAAGAAACAGAGATTCTGGAGACGGTTGAATGGAGTGAACAAAAGGGGAGCTACCTCATTGATGGCCGCTTACCGCTTGAGGCTTTCGAAGAAGAATTTAATCTTTCCCTCCAGCTATCTGAGCGTGAAGAAGACATAGAGACCGTGGGTGGGCTTGTGTGTTCCCTTGCGGGGCGCGTTCCGTTGGTAAAAGAAGTTATTACCCATCCTAAAGGTGTGACTTTTGAAATTTTAGACGCTGATTCCAGGCGAATCGAGCGCATGGCTGTATTTTTGCCAAAAAGACATTAAAAATCCTAACTTTAATATCTTAATTATTCCGTGTATTGACCCCATCTTACTTTCGTTTATTTATGATTTTGAGCAAGCATAGCTTGAAACTTAAATAATACAGTAATCAAAAATCTCCTAAAAAACAATTCTGTATTTTTTTCTACTGTGATTTTGTTGAAAAATTAAGGATCATAGGAGAAAGATTCTAGAATAAGAAGCGCTTTTGTAAAGTATTTCTTTAACCATTGGTGCTACACAAAGGTCTAAATAACCTTTTTGGACGGAGACAAAAACTATGATCGACAAGAAAACTATTACCCGAACAGATTTTCATGAGCTGTTTGCAAAGCAGCTTTTTATTCCCCAGAGCAAAGCCGTTTCTCTTACAGAGATCATTCTTGAGGAGGTTTATCAATCCCTTTCGCTGCACAGTACGTTGAAGGTTTCTTCTTTTGGGACGTTTTTAGTGCACCAGAAATCTCCCCGCGTTGGCCGCAACCCTAAAACGGGTGAGGAAGCTGTGATTTCTGCAAGAAAAAGCCTCAGCTTTCGGCCTTCTCAACTGTTGCGAGACAAGGTGAATCGGCGCCGTCGTCATTTTTCTTAAAAATTAAACCAGCCCATCCCATAATTTATGAGCGATAGTGCGGTAAATTTCTAAGATGTGTGCTTTGGGGCGCTCTTTGAAAATGGGCTTTCCTGCGTCACAGGCTTGGCGAATCTCCTCTGATAGAGGAATTTCTCCTAAGAAAGGGATTCCTTGTTGAGAGGCTTCTGCTTTTGCCCCGTGGTGGTGAAAAATGTGGGATGTCGTTCCGCAAGCGGGGCAGGCAAAGTAGCTCATGTTTTCGATGAATCCCAAAATGGGAACCCCCACTTTTCTGAACATTTCAATGGCCCGGCGCACATCAAGCAGCGCGAGCTCTTGGGGGGTTGAAACCATAACGGCTCCCGTTAAGGGTGCAATTTGGGATAGGCTGAGGGCGACATCCCCTGTTCCTGGTGGCATATCCATCAGCAACAGGTCTAACATCCCCCAGTTGACTTGGTGGAGCATTTGTTGAACGGCGCTATGAACCATGGGGCCTCGCCAGATGGCTGCTTTTTCTGGCGGCATTAAAAAACCCATGGACATACATTTTATCCCATGTGCTTCGAGGGGCTCCATCGTTTTTCCATCTAATGAAGTCGGTTTTTCAGATCGTCTTAGGAGGTGAGGCAGAGAGGGGCCATAAATGTCAAGGTCCAGCAAGCCCACTTTCAAGGATAGGTCTGAGAGGGCCAAAGCAAGATTGAGGGCAGTGGTTGATTTCCCCACGCCTCCCTTCCCAGAGGCTATTGCAACCAGGTGAGATACCCCTGGAATAGGCCTAGAAGCGCTTTGGGGTGTAGGAGGTGGGGAAGGCTTGTTCGTGGTAGGGCCATGGGATGTTACAGCAACCTGCACGGTTTTAACGTTGGGAAGTTTTTTAAGCGCCAGTTCTATTTCAGCTTCAAGAAATTTAGCGTCCTTGGCGTGCTCCATGGGGATTTCCAGTAATAGTCTAACCTTCTCCCCCTCTTGACTGATGTGTTGAACCCATTTTAGCGCAACAATATCTTCTCGGGCCTCGGGAGGCTTGACTGTTTTTAAGGCATTCCATAGGGTAGATTCGGGGAAAAATGAGACCATCAAATAAAAACTCCTGGGTTTGGGGCACTTTTCTTGAGAAGTGGGTTGCTGCCCCGGTACATAATGGTTTATAAAAAAAAAGAGAAAAAAAAGCGATCTTAAAAAAAATGGAGATAGCATGAGCTGGAATGACGGAGATGAGGGGCCTTGGGGGGGCGGAAATTCAGGCGAAAATTCAAAAAAACCTTGGAATTCTGGTAAAAGATCTAGAAACAATCAGCCTAATCTGGAAGATATCATACGCTCTGGTCAAGAAAATTTAAAAAAAATGCTACCCCCTGGAAAAGGTATGAGCTCTGTTTTTATGGGGGCGCTCTTGGTGCTGGTGGGGCTTTGGCTGAGCACAGGCATTTACCGTGTTCAACCGAGCGAGCAGGGGCTTGTACTGCGTTTTGGAAAAATGTCGCGCATCGCGCAACCAGGATTGAATTACCACCTTCCATCTCCCATTGAGCAAGTGGTTATAAAAAACGTCACGGCTGTTAACCGGGTTGAGAGCGGTACGTTGCTCCAAAACCGAGAAGAAGGGGAAGAGGGGCTGATGCTGACAGGCGATGAAAACATCGTCTTGGTCAATTTTACAGTGCTATGGATTATTAAAGACATTGAGCAATATGTGTTTAATGCAAAATCTCCTGATGAAACCGTTAAATCAGCAGCGGAGAGTGTGGTTCGAGAGATTATCGCCCAGACGCCCATTTCTTCTGCTTTAACCGAGGGGCGTGGTGCTATTAATCAAAAAGCTCAGCAAACCCTTCAATCCTTGATGGATGCTTATAAGCTGGGGATCCACATTCAAGAAGTTTTGATGGGGAGCATTGATCCGCCCTCTGCGGTGATTGATGCTTATCGAGATGTTCAGCGTGCCAAGGCAGATCAAGAGCGCTCCCGCAATGATGCGGAGGCTTATCGCAATTCCATTTTACCAACGGCCCGCGGTGAGGTTCAAAAAATTATCATGGCGGCGGATGGGTATCGTCAGAAAGTGGTTGCCCAGGCTCAGGGGAATGCCTCGCGTTTCCTTGCTTTGTTGACCCAATATAGTTTGGCTCCTCAGATTACATCCCAGCGTCTCTATTTGGAAACGTTAGAAGATGTGTTGAGAGAGGTCCCTAAGATTGTCATGGATCATGGGGGCGCTTCCCAAGGTGTTCTTCCCTATCTACCCCTTCCAGGCCTTGCTAAGAAAAAAGCGATGGTTTCAGATGAAAAATCAGACTAGGAGGACATAAACGTGTTCAGCAGAAATTTAACAGCCCTGATGATTCCTCTGGTAATTTTGGGCTTTTTCGCAATGGGAAGCTTTTTTGTTGTGCTCCAGACCCAGCAGGCTCTGTTGCTGCAATTTGGTAAATTGATTCGGGTTATTCAAGAGCCGGGGTTGAAGCTAAAAATTCCTTTTGTGCAGGAAGTTCACTATTACGACAAGCGGATGCTGGATTTAGATGTGTCAGCGATTGAGGCAACCCTTGGGGACCAAAAGCGCGTTATTGTAGACACGTTTATCCGCTATCGAATCCAGGATCCATCGCAGTTTTACAAAACAGTCTTCAATGAAATGGGAGCGCAGTCTCGTCTGACAGCTCTTGTGACAGGAACATTGCGTAACGTGTTGGGAAATACGCCTCTCATGAAGTTGTTGACGGTGGAGCGCACCCAGATTATGCACCATGTTCGAAGCCAAGTGGATGCTGCTGCCAGGAGCCTGGGGATTCAGGTGGTGGAGCTTCGGAT
>JBOFRK010000150.1:0-2781 GCA_051650945.1 Alphaproteobacteria bacterium | reverse complement strand
TGAAATACCCAGTCTGGTTTTTCTTCGGCTATAACTTGAAATAGACTCTCCTTTTGCCGTACATCTCCGAGGATAGCTTTCTGGGAAAGGTAGGGCTGCTGTTCTTTCAACCCTGCTTGCGCCTGGAAAAGGAGCAGCTCATTTTGATCCAATAAGGTGATGTGAGCAGGAGAAAGGCTTCCAAGCTGACGCAACAGCTCCCCACCTATGGTACCTCCAGCGCCCGTAATCAAGACTCGCTTTCCTTTGATAAGCTCTAAAAGCCCTTTCGCATCAATAGCACGAGGCCCTTCCCCCAAAAAATCCTCCGCTCCCAAAGAGCGCAACCGCCTGATGTCTCTTGGAGTTCCCAAATCTCCTAGGCTATGCAAACGTACCCATTCAGCAGAAAATGCTTCCGTTTTTTTCAATAAATCAGTCAATTTTTGACAACGCAAAGACCCATCCGCCAAAATAATCAAATCTGGCAACCGATGTTTATAACGAAGACTTTCTAAGACTTCATCCCACTGGGACACCGAACCCAAAACCTCAACGCCTTGAATAAATTTCCCCTGGGAAGGTGAGGCTTTCACGCTCAGCAAGCCAACGACTTGATAAGGAGAATCTCGATGACGGCAGACCTCTCTCAAAAAAAATTCTGCAGCTTTCCCTGTGCCAATTAACAAAGCCCGGGTTTGCGTTGTAGATGCAAGGCCCCCCCTCTTCCCCCAAGACCTTCCCTGGAATAAACCAAAACGCTCAGCAGTTGCACGATAGATGAAACGCACACCCCCTAAAAAAAATACCAACAACATACCTTGAATGATTAAAGCAGATTGGGGAAGTTCCTCGAACCCATTGGACAACCACAAAAAAGGAAGAAAAAGCGCCATTGATACCACAACAGCTTTTACAAGCTGGATCAGCTCAGGAACTGAAACATAGCGCCAAGCCCTTTGGTAAGACTGGGTCCAAAAAAAAGATCCTATGGCAAGTAAGGTAAATCCAAGGGTTTGCTTCAACAACAACCCCCCCGGATAGGCCCCAAAAACATCTCCCAACCGAAGCCCCATGGCGACAGGAAACGAGAGCGCTGCCAGACAAACATCGAGACCAAAAGAAACATAAGGTGGCTTTAAAGCTCCCTTAAGACGGAGAAAAACGTTATAGCTTTTTTGTGGAATCCAGCGGTGTTTGGTGGCCATATTTTTTGAGCTTCTGTTCCTTAGTTGCACCCGCTCGTCATATTACTTGTTCCAAGCTTCTTAACAAGCCCTTTTTGCGGTTCCCTGAAAAATTCCCTACCCCCAATGAGCGGATTGCTTTCATTGCGTAGTCTGAAATTCTTCCCGCTGCAGCCCTAATCTTTGGAAAAGTGCTTGGTCTTTCTCAGGGACGGGATTGGCAGCCGTTAAAAGTTTTTCCCCATAAAACAAAGAGTTAGCCCCTGCCAAGAAGCACAGTGCCTGAAGTTCATCAGACATCTGCTCACGCCCTGCTGAAAGCCTGATATAGGAATGTGGCATCATCACCCGGGCCAAAGCAATGACGCGCACAAAGTCAAAAGGGTCTACATCCGCAGCGCCTTCAAGGGGGGTGCCTGGGATTCGAATCAATTGATTGATAGGCACGGATTGGGGAGGCTCAGGCAGATTGGCCAACGTCACCAACATTTCTACGCGTTCTTGGTTAGTCTCCCCCATACCAATGATGCCCCCACAGCAAACCTTGAGCCCAGCGTCCCTAACATGTGATAGGGTTTCCAGCCGATCTTTGAAAGTTCGCGTAGTGATCACCTGCTCATAATGGGAAGGGCTGGTATCAATATTGTGGTTATAAAAATCTAGGCCAGCCTCTTTAAGCTTGGCTGCCTGATGCTGCTTTAAAAGCCCTAACGTCACACAGGTCTCAAGGCCCAATTTTTTTACCTCGCGCACCATCTCACAGACCTTGTCTAAGTCAGCATCCCTGGGACCACGCCACGCAGCCCCCATACAAAAGCGCGTACTCCCCCCTTTTTTCGCACGCTTTGCAGCCTCAATCACAGAGGCAAGCCCCATCAAAGGCTCTTTTGGAAGGTCTGTTTGATAGTGAGCCGATTGGGGACAATAAGAACAATTTTCAGGACACCCTCCGGTCTTGATGCTCAATAATGTACTCACTTGAATACGCTGCTCAAGAAAAGTTGTTCTAAAAACCGTTTGGGCTTGATAAAGTAAATCTGAAAAAGGAACTGAAAACAAGGCATAGGCCTTTTCAAAATCCCATTTTTCTGCCATGTTGTCTGGGATCCGTTGCACAGAGCGGGAAGGAAGATTCATATGGAAAGCCTTTATAAAAAGAAACTTAATGAACGAGATCATACAGGAAAAAAACGTACATTGCCAGATCTGGGGAGGAGCTCTTTTGCTTACCTTGATTTTTCAACAAACGACTACCTAGGATTTTCAAAAAATCCCTTGTTTGGAGAGGCTTCTTATGCTGCTGGAAAGGCCTATGGTATAGGCAGCACGGGGTCTCGCTTGCTTTCAGGCAATTATCCCTTACTTGAAACGTTTGAAACCCGCATTGCGCAAGACAAAAATACACAAGCTGCGCTCATTTTTAATTCTGGGTATCAAGCAAACTTAACGGTCCTTGCCTCTCTATGTGATCCTTCAGTTTTAGGCCATCGACCTCTCCTTTTTTTCGACAGGCTCAACCATGCCAGCTTGTATCAAGCAGCTTTTTTGAGCAAAGCACATTTAATTCGATACCATCATCAAGACCTAACACATCTGCGGCAACTGCTGATAGACT
>JBOFRK010000149.1:0-3692 GCA_051650945.1 Alphaproteobacteria bacterium | reverse complement strand
GTTTTGTTCCTGGATACCCAGTAGCACTTGATGGAGCATCTCGCAAATGCTTTCTCCCATTTTTAAAAGCAGAGAAGGTATTTCAGGGATCAGCATCCCTGGGTCGTTAAGCAAAAGAACACGGCGGGAGATATTTGCGCTGTAATCCCCAATCCGCTCAAAATGATTGGCGATTTTTAACGCTGCAATCACAATTCGCAGATCCAGCGCAACAGGTTGGCGCAGTGCCAAAATTTGGAATGCTTTTTGATCAATTTCCGTTTCAAGCGCATCAATTTTAAAATCTTGCTCAATCACAGATAGGGCTTTTTCTCGATCTCTGGTGTTGAGGGATTCGAGGGTTTTTTCGAACTGGGACTTGGTGTAATCCCCCATCTGAGCAACATGGGACTTTAATTGTTGAAGCTCATCATCATAAGATTTTACAATATGGTTGCTGATCACCGCGGTGCTCCCTTTGTCGTTATGCGACCTGTTAAATAGGCCTGGGTTCGTTCATCCTGGGGGTTTGTAAAAATCAGGGCTGTTTCTGCCGCCTCTACCAAATGCCCCTCAGAAAAAAAAGCCACCTGTTGAGAGATGCGAGCTGCTTGCTGTAAATTATGGGTGACTACCACCAAGGTAAATTTTCCTCGGAGCTCATCGATCAGCTCTTCAATTCTAGCTGTTGCAATGGGGTCTAAAGCGGAAGTTGGCTCATCCATCAAAATGATTTCAGGATTAACAGCAATGGCCCTTGCAATGCACAGGCGCTGTTGCTGCCCCCCTGAGAGGCTTGTTGCGAGGGCTTCTAGCCGGGTTTCAACCTCGGCCCAAAGACCTGTTTTTTGAAGGCTAGAGACCACAATTTCATCAAGCTCTTTTCGATTTTTTGCAAGGCCATGAATTCTCGGGCCATAGGCCACATTGTCGTAAATGGATTTTGGGAAGGGGTTTGGTTTTTGAAACACCATCCCCACCCGAGCTCGAAGCTGAACTACATCTACCGTAGGCAGGTAAATATCCTCTCCATCCAAGAGAATCTTGCCGAAAATCGCAATGCCTTCTGCCTTATCATTCATCCGATTGAGGCATCTCAAAAACGTGCTTTTACCGCATCCTGATGGTCCAATCAGGCTGAGCACTTGTTTTTCAAAAATGGATAAATTGATCTGGAACAAGGCTTGCCGATCTTGATAAAACAGGTTGAGATCTTGGGTTAAAATCTTAAGTCTTGGGCTTTGGGTCATGGGGTTAGTTTACGCTCCATACGGTGGCGGATGAAGAGAGCCAAGGCGTTTAAAAGAACAAGAAAGATAAGCAGGCCTAAAATAGCGCCAGACGTTTTTTCTAAGAAACCAACATGGGAATTTTTGGCCCATGAAAAGATCTGGATAGGTAAAACCGTTGCTGGATCGCTTAGGTTTTTGGGAATATCCGCAATGAATGCAACCATACCAACCATCAAAAGCGGCGCACTCTCGCCCAAAATGCGAGCCAAAACCATCATCGTTCCACTTAAGATAGAAGGAAATGAGATGGGGAAAACCTGATGAAATACGACCTGTACGGTTGAAGCTCCTAAAGCATAGGCTGCGTCTCGTAAAAGAGGTGAAACTGCCCTCAACGCCAGTCGCGTGATGACAATCAGCGGAGGACACATCATCAACGCAAGGGTTGCCCCCCCCAACAAAGAAGAAGGACGAGGGAATTGAAAAAATTTATCAAAAATAATGAGTCCCAAAAGCCCAAACAAGATGGAAGGAACCGCTGCCAAATTATTGATATGAAGCTCTGCCCAATAGGTAAACCGGTTCCGTGGCGCAAATTCTTCGAGGTAAATGCCTGCCCCAACCCCAAGGGGGAAAGCAATAAAAAGCGCCACTAAAAGTGTGTAAAAAGAGCCCATAAACGCGCCTTTCAAGCCCGCTAATTCAGGTTCTTGGGAATCACCTCGGGTTAAAAAATCACGATTCCACCCAAGACGAAGGGTTTGATGCTCTAGGAGCGTTTGGAATATCAAACGCTCATCAGAAGAAAATTGTTCTGTAAAAAGAGGACGAAGCCCAAGAAACGCTTTGTAAAATTGATCTAGATCGCTGTGAACGGGAACCCAAAGGCGCGAGGCGCTTCCAGGAATGGCACTGGCTTGTTCAATATGATCTTGCAGCTTGCGATGTGCTCCCCAGCTGGTGACAGATCGCAATAATCTTTGTTCAAGGGGAGTCTGTAAAAAAGGAAAGCCCTGCGCCAACACGAAAGGAAGTAAATCTTCTCGGCTAAGCTGATGAACAGGCTTTTCCATCACCTCTTGATGTAGGGGGATGTTAAGCTGGGTTTGGAAGAAAGCAGTATAACCACTTTTCAAGATTGATCCCAGTAAAAATGCCAAAATACAAAGGGAAATGCCGATCATAAGCTGCCCCAACCCCCGCAGGAGAAATTCCCGACGATGGCGTTTTTTTAAAAAAACTAAGGGTGATGGAGCCGCCGAAACAAACAAGAAAACACTCACGCATTCGAATTTTCTTCAAAGATACATCACTATAGGGCAGTCTAAACCGTCAAGCAAGCACTGCGTCTGTTCAATGCCATCTTTTATATGAAAAAACTTAACTGTGCAGTGCGCGAGCATCCACGGCGAGCGCCGCTTCTTTCATAGCCTCTGAGAGGGTTGGGTGGGCATGGCAGGTCCTCGCCAGATCCTCTGAAGACGCGCCAAATTCTATGGCCATCACCGCCTCAGCAATCAACGTTCCGGCATCAGGGCCAATCACGTGAACCCCCAACAGCTGGTCTGTTGTAGCATCTGCCAGCATTTTTACCCAGCCTTCGGAGGATCCACTGGCCTTGGCACGGCTGTTGGCCATGAAGGGAAATTTTCCGGTTTTATAGTTGACACCAGCTTGCTTGATGGCCTCTTCCGTCAAGCCAACGCTGGCCGCTTCGGGGTGCGTATAAACAACTGAAGGGATCGCCATATAGTTCACATGCCCTGCTTGACCCGCCAACATCTCCACCAGCGCAACGCCTTCTTCCTCAGCCTTGTGGGCTAACATGGGACCAGGAATGACATCTCCGATGGCGTAAAGCCTTTGGCAAGAGGTCTCAAAGGTCTTGGGATTGACCTGTACGACACCTCGAGCATCTAGAGCAACCCCAAGGGATTCCAGCCCAAGGCCATCTGTGTAGGGCTTTCTGCCCACAGAAACCAACACGCAGTCGGTTTGAAGGGTCTCTTCTTTCCCGTCTGCGGAAATCACTTTCAGCTGAACCCCTGATTTCCCAGGAATAGCTTCTTGAACCCGGGTTCCAAGCTTAAAGTGCATCCCCTGTTTTTCAAGGCTTTTGTGGAGCGCAAGCCCCAGTTCAGCATCCATGGCTGGCACCAGGCGATCTAAAAATTCAACAACCGTTACGTCTGTCCCCAAACGTCGCCAGACAGATCCCAGCTCAAGGCCGATATACCCCCCACCAATCACCACCATTTTTTCTGGAACTTTTTCCAAAGAGAGCGCCCCTGTGGAAGAAACGATCTGTTTCTCATCCACCGTTACCCCTGGAATCGTGATAGGAACTGAGCCCGTCGCGAGAATGACAGCCTTAGAAGCTTCCCAAGTTTCTAAACCTGCTTGGGTTTTAACCTCAACGGTTTTGCCAGACTTAAGGTTTGCTGTTCCAACAACCCGCTGCACTTTGTTCTTCTTAAACAG
>JBOFRK010000148.1:0-1185 GCA_051650945.1 Alphaproteobacteria bacterium | reverse complement strand
TGTAGTATTTCAAAAGCCCCCAAAGCCTTTTCAATGTTGCGTGCGGTGTGATTGTGCAACAGCCATTCTTGCCAAGCTTTGTTCAAAACGAATTCAGGGAGGATAAGCACAGCTGGGTGATTATATTTGCGATCAACGCTGTGGACAAAATCAACCACAGGTTGAATGATGGAACGGTAAGGAGAGTAAATGATTTCGATGTGAATTCCCCAGTTGAGGGCTTGAATTTGTTTGGAGGTTTTTTCGATTTTTTGGGCTGGATTGTCAATATCAATGATGAGGGCCGTAACATTTGAGGATAATTCCCGGGCGAGGGTAAGTGCCTCAAGGGCGCCTAAATGAAAACGCGCAATGGGCACAATGACGGCACGCTTAGGAGATTTTGTGAAATTTTTAGTATATTTTTTAAAATTCATCTCCGGGCTCAGGCTCAAAGATTTATCAATGCGCTCATAATGCCTGCGAGTTCCGATAAGGAGCAGCCAAAAAAGTGGTAAAATGATAGACACCACGTAGGCACCTTCAAAAAATTTAGCTTCTAAGGTGATCAACAGAACGATAAATGTACAAAGGGTTCCTGCGGTGTTGATCATGATTTTGCGCCAAGGACGTTTTGCAACCTTAAACCAGTGGACCGCCATTCCAAACTGGCTGAGGGTAAAGGCCAAAAAAACGCCGATTGCGTAAAGGGGGATGAGGGTGTGAGTATCACTTTGAAAGATAATAATGAGGGTTGAAGCGATAATGGCCAGCACGACAACGCCATTAGAAAAAACGAGACGGTCTCCTAATGCGGAAAGTTGACGTGGTAGCCAGCTATCTTCTGCTAACATAGAAGCCAATTTGGGAAATCCAGCAAAGGCAGTATTAGCTGCGAATAAAAGAATGAGCGTTATCAGCATCTGAAATGTAGCGTAAAAAAAGCCATTCCCCCAACAAGTTTTGGTGATTTGGCTTACCAAACTTTCTTTGGGAAGGGGATGCAGCTGAAAAGCATCTGTAATCCACGTAAGCCCTCCGAAAAAAAGTCCTAAACAAAGGCCCATGGTCATTAAAACGATGGATGCCGTTTTGGCTTGGGGTTTTTTCAGCATAGAGCCAGCGTTAGCAATGGCTTCGATGCCTGTCATGGCAGTACAACCACCTGCAAAGGCTCGTAAAAGCAGGAGAAGCATGGCGCTCTGG
>JBOFRK010000147.1:0-2997 GCA_051650945.1 Alphaproteobacteria bacterium | reverse complement strand
GTCATCACCTCTGTGGATAGGGATGATTTGCCAGATGGGGGAGCTGCCCATTTCGCCGCTGTGATTCAGGCGATTCGACAGGCTGCGCCAGCCACCACCATTGAGGTGCTCACTCCCGATTTTTTAAGAAAAGAAGGCGCTATTGAAACCATCGTGGAGGCGCGCCCAGATGTCTACAACCATAATCTTGAAACCATCCCGAGGCTTTATGCTTCCGTGCGGCCGGGGGCACGCTATTTTCACTCCTTGAAATTGTTAGACCAGGTGAAGAAGCAAGACCCTTCGATCTTCACAAAATCTGGCTTGATGGTAGGGCTTGGGGAAACACCTCAGGAGGTGTACCAAGTGATGGACGACCTGCGTTCGGCGGGGGTTGATTTTCTAACCATTGGCCAATACCTTCAGCCAACTCCCAAACACCATCCTGTCATGTCTTTCCCTTCGCCAGAGGTGTTCCAAGCCTATGAAACCATGGCCCTTGGGAAGGGGTTTTTGGTGGTGGCGGCGTCTCCTTTAACGCGCTCTTCTTACCATGCGGAAGATGATTTCAAGCGGCTTCAGCAGGCGCGCCAGGCCTTGCTGCAAAAAGCGCAGGTTGCGGTGCAGTAAGAAAGCTATATCATGCCAACCCACGCGGAAGCGCGCTTTTTCCCCTATACCCAGCAACAGCTTTTTGATCTGGTGGCAGATGTGGAGGCCTATCCTCTCTTTCTACCCTGGTGTAAAGAGGCTTTGGTGCATAGGAAGACTTCTGAAGACATGGAGGCGGATTTGGTGATAGGGTTTGGCTTTTTGAAAGAATCGTTTTCTTCCCATGTGCAGTTCTCTCCCTTAGAGCGCATTGAGGTGCGTTACACCAAGGGCCCCTTTCGCCATTTACAAACCTGTTGGCGTTTTATCCCAGATCTCGAAAGGGGCGGCTGTGTCGTTGATTTTTTTATCGATTTTGAGTTTCAACATCCCCTTTTTCGGCATATGATGGAGGTGGTGTTTGAAGAGGCGGTTCGTCGCATGATGGGCGCTTTTGAAAAACGCGCCAAGGCTCTGTTTCAGCCTTAAATTTTAAAAATCAGATGGGGCCCAAGGGTGCAATTTTTGTTTTCTCGTGTAATAGCCTCTGCAGACCATGCAGGCGTCACCTTGAAGCGCCAGCTTTTGGAAAAGCTTTCTCTTTATCCTGAGCTTCAATGGGCAGATGAAGGCGTTTTTGAGGCAGCTCCTTCTGTGGACTATCCAGACCAGGTGCCAAAGGTTGCAGCAGCCGTTTCTCAAAAAACCGTGGCGGGGTTGTTGATTTGCGGAAGTGGGGTTGGCATGAGTATCGCGGCAAACCGCTATCCCCATGTGCGCGCGGTGTTGTGTCAAGATTCATTGACGGCACAGCTGGCAAGGCAGCACAATGATGCCAACGTGATTGTCTTTGGGGAGCGCCTTATCGGTGTGGATATGGCCTTTGCTTCTCTCATCACATTTTTGACAACGCCTTTTGAGGGTGGTCGGCACACCAGCCGTATAGAAAAGCTCTCACGGTTGGGCAGCTTAAATTTCGTTTGATTTACAAAGCCTTTAAAAGTTGTTGATCATTTTCGTATTTTCTTATAGTCATAGGAGGTTTGTTTATTTTTCCATAAAGAATTTTTTATATGACTATTTTAGAAAAATTTTCGGCTTTCTCGGTTTTTCTTTTAAGTGCTTTGTGGTTCCAGTTTGAGTTGGGGCGCCAAAGCTCCCCAGCTTCGTTTAAAATTTCTTCTTCATCAAAGGAAAGTGCGTGGGTTGAAAAAACCGTAAACAAAAAAAAGGAACAGCCTTTTTTTTTGAAAAATGAATTGCTTGAGGGTAGTCTTGCTGACTCTTTTTTATTGGAACCTTTTGAGTTCCCTCGACAACCAGAAGCTCGTTTGGTTTTCAAGTCTTTGGACAAAGAAGCTCTCGCCATCCTGTTCCCTAGCAGGGAGAGCCCGAGCAAATTTCAAGATTTCTCTTCATTTCCTCAAAAGGTAGGAAGTTTTTGGGAAGCATCTGAGTCCGTAGCAGCAGAAGCATTGCTCCCCTTTTACTTTAATTTAGACACTTTAGCTGGGGTGCCCCTTGAGGCGCTGCTTGAAGAAGGTATCCAAGATGAAGAGGCGAGGGCAGGGGCAGAAGAGAGCCCTTTGGAACAGCTCCCTCCCAAACCCCCCGTTGAAGAAGCAGAAACACTGAGGGAGGCGGGGGTGCTTACGCTGAAAGATTCTGCCCTGACTGAAAAACACGCCGCGCTTGTACCTGCTGATTTGGAGAAGATGGAGCTTGTTGAGCTTGTGGCGGTGATGGTGAACCCAGCTCCTCCTGCTTCAAAGCTTGAAGGCGTGGAGATTTTGAGGTTTTCGGCACCTGCTAAAAAAGTTTTTGTTTTCTCGAAGCTTTTTGTCGAAGAATCAGAAAAACTCAGAGAAGCATCCGCTCTTGCGCCGATGGCTCCTGTTTTTCCGCAAAAACAACCTATCATAGACCTTGAAGCTTTGGAAGAAATTGAAGTTGTTAACGAGCCTGTGACGCGGGGAGCTCCCTGTGACATGGTTGAGCACGTCAAAGCGAAGCTTGCAACCTTCGTAGCTGTTCCTGTTGAAGAAACGCTTCCGTTGCGAAAAGCCTGCCTTGAAAGCGTGGCGCCCGAGCTCACAATAGCGACTCCCGCGAAAGCCAAAAAGCACGGTATTCTCAAAAAAGTAAGCACGTTGTTTGAAAAAGTTAATCTGAAAAGGTTCTGGACCCCTTCGGAGAGACCTGCGCCAGGGGTTCCCTATTATGATGATCGAGGTCGTCGAGGCTTCATAAGGTTTGGTTTAAAGCCTGGGGTATAAAATTTCTTGGGTGTACTTTTTTCAAAGAGAGGTCCCGTGCCGTGCTATCCAAGCTTTCGATATTTCAAAGGTTTGGGTTGAGCATCTTGGCCCAGGCGGCGCCTACGGTCTGCTTCGTAAGCTTCATAATTTCCCTCAAACCAAACGGCAG
>JBOFRK010000146.1:0-3039 GCA_051650945.1 Alphaproteobacteria bacterium | reverse complement strand
TATTGGCCACTCAGGTTGCCCAGGATCTTGGGATGGCTGTGGAAGATCTAGACCGCGAGGACAAAGAGCTTGATATCGCACAGGCTTGGCTGGGGTGGTTTGAAAAGCCTGAAGCTTTCTCGGAACAGCTTGAGCGGGCGCGGCGCTATGGCGCTTGGCGAGCGCACCATCATCCGGGGGAAGGGGTTCTTTTTCGACTCCAGCAGGCGGTGGACCCTCAAAATCTTGTTCCCTACCAACGGCAGCCAGACAGTTCTTTAGAAACAACCTTGCCTTTGGCGCGCCGGGATGGGTTTGCCTTAACGACGCAGCTTCCTACCTTCCTTAAGGCTTTGGACCAAAGCCACCGTTGTATTGTTTGCCACCCCCAGGAGAAAGATTTTTGCCGTAAGGGCTTTCAGAAAAATCCACCTCGCATTGAAGCAAACGCCCTAGGGGTTCCTCTGGAAGGCTGTCCCCTTAACCAAAAGATTTCGGAAATGCATGCCCTTCGGAAACAGGGGTATCTCCTGGGGGCTTTGGCTGTGGTGATGGCGGACAACCCCATGGTGCCCGCCACAGGCTACCGGATCTGCAACGACTGCAAGCTTTCTTGCATTTTCCAAAAGCAAGAAGCGGTGGACACCCCTCTGGTGGAAACGCAAATTTTGGAAACCGTGCTAAACCTTCCCTGGGGGGTGGAAATTTACAGCTTGTTCACCCGGTGGAACCCCCTCAAATTCAAGGCGTGGATGCCTAAACCCTCCAGCGGTTATACAGTTTTGGTGGCGGGGATGGGACCTGCAGGCTTTACCTTAGCCCACGCATTGCTGCAACAGGGGCACCGTGTGATGGGCGTTGATGCTTTGAAAAAAGAACCCCTTCCAAAAGCCTGGGCTGATCAACCCATTTTTTCAAAAGAAATGCTGTGGGAGCCCTTGAAAAACCGCCTTGCCAAAGGGTTTGGCGGTGTTGCAGAATATGGCATCACCGCCCGGTGGGATAAAAATTTTCTAACCCTCATTCGGCTGGTGTTGGAACGGCGAGAAACCTTTGAATTTGAGGGGGATGTGCTTTTTGGCAGCACCTTAACCCTTGAGCAAGCTTTAGAGCATGTGGACCACGTCGCTTTGTGTTTAGGCGCAGGGAAACCGTTGCTAGCCTTACCCGGCTCCTCCTTCCCCAAGGGGGTTTTTGCAGCTTCAGACTTTTTAATGGCGCTCCATGTGGGTAACGTAGCCCACCCCCAAACCCTTGCCTCTTTCCAAATTCAGCTGCCCCTTGTGGTGGTGGGGGGAGGGCTCACAGCCATTGATACCGCAACAGAAGCGCTGGCCTATTATCCCGTACAAGTGGAAGCGTTCCTTCAAGCTTATGAGCAAGGGAAGGGAACCATAAACTGGCCCCCAGAAGCACAGACCCTCGCCACAACCTTTATCCAACACGCCCAAGCTTTGCGGGAAGAAAAAGCGCAAGCGATTTTAGAAAATCGTCCTCCTCGGGTTGTTGAGCTGCTTCAATCTTGGGGGGGGGTGACCGTGATCTACCGTCGCACCCTACAAGCATCACCGTCCTATCGTCTGAATTCAAACGAAGTAACCCACGCCCTCCAGCAGGGCATTTTTTTTCGAGAAAACACGGAAATGCTTTCTTTTCAAACAGATGCCAGCGGACAACTCCAGGCCCTTCGTTTAGACGCCGAAAATTCAAGTGACCTTCCCTGCAAAACCGTTCTCATGGCGACGGGAATCCAAGCTTCGGAATTTGACATAAAAGACCCCCGGGTCAGCCTGGTGGGGGATCTGGATCCTGCCTACAGGGGCAGCGTGGTGAAAGCCATGGCCAGCGCAAAGGCTGCAGCCATGAGGATTGACCGCATCCTGCGAGCAGTGCCTGCGATTCCTCTGGGCTCTCCGATCCAAAACCATGCTTGGGTGGAGGCTCTGAAACCCCTTTCCCAAGATGCAACGACTCTGGAATTAACCTTAAAAGCTCCCCAAGCCGCACAGCAGTTTCAGCCCGGTCATTTTTTCCGAGTCCAGCTTTTTCAAGAATCTCTTCCAGCAGGTGAGCCAATCCCTAAACCCCTGGTTTTGACGGGAATTTCTGCAGACCCCCGCGTCGGCACCTTAACCTTTGTCGTAGGAGCCCAGGGCCTCCACGCGCGAGCCTTCCTCAAGCACCTCAAGCCGGGGGATCGCATTTCCCTCATGGGGCCTGCAGGATCCCCCGCCGTCATTCCATCCCAAAAAAATGTCCTTTTTATTGGCTGGGATTTATGTAACGTCTTTTTTCTGCCCGTTGCCAGGGCTATGAAAGCTTCGGGAAATCGCCTCTATACCCTCGCGGGGGCCTCCTCTTGGGGCCGGTTTTTCAAGCGCCCTGACCTGGAGCGGCTCTATGAGCAGATCGTGTGGTGTGGACCTAACGATGGCAGCCCCCCTTCTTTTGATGTAAGGCCCCAAGACGCATGGCGAAACGGCGCCCTCTGGGAGGCCTTTCAGGATCCTTCGCTAGAGATACCCCTGGAAACTGTGGATCTCCTCTGGATGATGGCGTCTCCGGGCATGCTTGCCTCTCTTCAAGGTGTTTTAAAAACAACCCTTGGGCCCCGTTTAAAGCCCTCTTGCCAACTCGTCGCCACGTTGAATGCGCCGATGCAGTGCATGATGAAAGGTGTTTGCGGCCAGTGCGCTTGTGTGAAAACGGCCCCCAATCAACCCCCAGACATCGCTTTTTTATGTGAATTTCAGGATCAACTCTTGGATGCTATTGATCTGAAGGAGTTGCAGCAGCGCCTGGATCAGCAACCCCTGTTGGAGAAGCTTCTCCATCTGCTTCCAAAGCCTGCAAATTAACCCATTTTCGGTAAGAAGCATTTTTACGAACCAGCTGACGGTGGGTTCCTGAACCCACAACATTCCCTTTTTCCAGAACAATAATACGATCCATGTGTTGAATGGTTGACAGACGGTGGGCAATCACCAAGGTTGTGCAGTCTTGAATGTCTTTCAGCGCGTCTTGGACAAGGTGCTCCCGCTCTGCATCTAAGGAGCTTGT
>JBOFRK010000145.1:0-1847 GCA_051650945.1 Alphaproteobacteria bacterium | reverse complement strand
GTCGAAAATGCCTTCTTGCGTCTTAAACGATGGAGAGGAATAGCCACACGATACGCTAAAAATACTTCCTCCTTCCTTGCGGCAACCCACATTCGTTGCCTTGCACTTTGGCTTAATGTCTCTTGACGACACTATCTAGCCCATCCATACGCATCTGCTGAACCATCAGCGAACATTCAGACACTGAAACTTTTCCAAGCTGTTGCAAGAGATGACGAGCGCCCTGATTCAGAGCCTCAACGTCCTGATTGCTATGGGCCAACATCAACAAGGTCTCTTGAGGGTGAGCACCCAACGCTTCAGACCAAGCAGAGAGGAGTGCCTCCCGCGCATCCTGTCGAGAAAATTCTACAAGCTTCAATTTCCCAGCCTGATGGTAAGCTTGAACCGCTTCTTCCGTTCGGCCAAATGCAAACAGCTGGGTAGCTTCCCTCTGCCAACTTGCGCGTTGACGCAACACCGTTTCCAAGCGAGCAAGCTCTCCCGCTTCATGCAAAAAATCCGTCGCCCAGCGAAAAAAAGCACCAGCTCCAACGGGTTGAAGCTGAGCACTATCCCCTAAAAGCACAACCTTAACGCCTAAAGTCTCAGCCCATGCAAAAAGTTCACGAAACTTCAGCGTGTCGACCATACCAGCTTCATCGACAACCCACACAGTTTTTGACGAAACCTGCTGCCGACCCGACGCCAAGTCCCCCAAAAGACGATGGATCGTCTGAGAAAATACACCTGCCTCCTGCAGGTTTCGAGCTGCACGCCCTGTAGGAGCAAGCCCCATCACACGGTAGCCAGAATCCTCCCAAATACGCTGTGCCTTCGCGATCACGCTCGTTTTTCCGGTCCCTGCAGCTCCAACCAAACAAGAAACCTGATGACCCAGGGTTACATGATGAATGGCTTCTTGAACCTGAACCGAAACGGAAGATGTGACCCCATCTGCTTCTCCAAAGTTTTTCAATACCTCCTTCAAAACAACCGAAGAAACCGGGTGTTTTTGGGAAGTTGAGAGACGCTCGAGGGTCTCCGCCAAAGCAACCTCCGCTTTCAAAAGAGTTTGGGTTGTGTAGACTGAATCCCTTCCATCCATCTCTTGGCCTAGCTTTAAAAGAACAAGCTCAGGTGATGTGCGTAACGCAACCTCAAGCCTTGAAAAAAGTGATTCCTGTTTGACATACCTCTCTAAAACCGATTGAACAGTTCCCCAAGTAAATGTCGTGTGGTGCCGAGTCACCGATTCTAGAAGAATTTCAGGGCGCTTCAAAATTCGATACACATTTCGAAGACCAGATAACTCAAATGAGGCAAGCCGACGCGTCACAAACCCACGCTGCTCCATCTCACGCACGTTGGATCCAAACTTACCTTGACCTTCCAGTTCAAGACCTTGTTCTTGGTAAGACCGCGTATCAATACGAGCATCGTGGCCATGCAGCTTAAGATGAAAATTCGTGGTAGCCTCATACTGCTCCCGCAACGTATGAACTAATTCCTTGGAATTCCAAGAGCGCTCCTTGTGAGAAGAAAAACCGGCTTCGTTTATGCGCCGCGTTAGCAAAAGCGCATGGCAATGGGGCTTACGCTCACCTGTTTTTGAATCCACATCGAAATGAAAATTCAAAAGCGCTCCGATCCCGCGGCCGCAAACCTGCTCTTGAAGAAACGATGTCCCAAGCTCTAGATTTTGGGCATCGGTCAGCTCACGCGGCAGGGCAAACTCAAATTCTCTCCAGATTTGGGAATCTTTCCTTTTTTCGCAAGCCTCAACCTTTTCACACAAAAGTTGAACCCCTTGATTCCGGTTCAGGTGAATGACTTCTTGAATCTGACGAATCCAAGACGGCGACTCT
>JBOFRK010000144.1:0-7535 GCA_051650945.1 Alphaproteobacteria bacterium | reverse complement strand
GTTTAGCAAACCGCCGCCTTCAGCCACTCGGCCACCCCTCCGCACGCTTCAAAACATAATGGATTTGAAGCAGTTTCGCAACTGATAAAAACTTCACGTTTCGCTGGCATCTGATGTGACCAAGATAGCTGAGCCAGGTGAATTATCTGAATCAAAGTGTTTAAAGTGGCTTCTTGAGAAAAGGCTTGAGATAAATCGTTAAACCTCTCCGATGGTTTTCAATTTTATTTTCGGATGAACTTCATGTTGAGAGATCACAGGCGTTAAAGGCCTGAATCGTTCAACAATGGACCGAACATAAGGACGGAGTGTCCCACTGGTTAGCAGCACAACCATGTCGCTACGTTGGGTATGAGTTTGGAACGTGGTATTCATTTTTTCTACAAATTCCTGCAATTTGCTGGGCGGCACAATAAAATGCTTTATTTCTCCGTCTCCCGACAACGCGTCTTGGAAGGTACGTTCCCACGCAGCTGACAATGAGATCACCTGCAAAACGCCCTCTTTGGTTTCGTAAGAAGCGCAGATTTGTCGACCAATCCTGGAACGCACATGCTCTGTCAACGCTAACGGATTACGGGTGGATGAAACGGCCTCTCCCACCCCTTCGATGATGGTTCCTAAATCTCGAATAGAGATCCGCTCTGCCAACAAATTTTGCAAAATTCTCTGGAACATAGCAGGTTGAAGTTGGGTAGGCACCAAATCTGAAAAAAGCTTCTGGTGGGGTTTTTCCAAGCGATCGACCAATTTTTGAACATCTGAAAAAGAAAGTAATTCGCCCATGGAATCTTTCAAAACTTCAGTTAAGTGGGTTGCCAGCACGGTTCCTGGGTCTACCACCGTATAGCCCTCCACCTCTGCATCTGCCCGTGAAGTTGGATAAATCCATTTGGCATCCAGCCCAAAAACGGGGTCTTTGGTATCTTCTCCAGCAAAATGGATGGCACGTCCTTGGGGGTCTAACACCAACAACATCTGGGTCCGTAGCGTTCCTTTAGCGACTTCTATGTCTTTAATACGAATGCGATATTGATTGGGTTCTAATTGGGTGTTATCCAAAACCCTCACAGACGGCATAACAAAGCCCATCTGGCTTGCGATATCTCGACGAATATTCTTAATTTGATTCGTGAGTTTGCCGTCATTTAAGATTTCGAGCAGACCATACCCAAGCTCTAACTTGATGGATTCAATCTGTAACGCCGCACCCAACAAATCTTCTGAATTGGTAGACGTCGTTTGCAAAACGGCATCCTGTTTGCTGGATTCTCTTTGTACGCTTAACTGCTGCTCTTTCAGCTTCCAAGAAACAGCACCTGTCGCCAAAGCCAAAGCCAAAAAAGGAATGGCTGGGATACCCGGAAGCACGGCCATCACTGTCATCAAAACAGCACTCATGCCAAGGGCCGTTGGATAAGCGCTCAACTGCCCAAAGAGAGCTTTGTCTGCTGAACCATCGGCGCCGGTTTTGGAAACCAACATACCTGCTGCAACGGAAACAATCAGCGCTGGAATTTGGGTGACCAGGCCGTCTCCCACCGTTAAAAATGTATAGGTATGAGCTGCCTCGGAAAAGGTAAGGCCTTTTTGGACAACCCCGATGATGATCCCTCCGATAATATTGATGAAGGTGATCATAAGCCCTGCAATAGCATCCCCACGCACAAATTTTGCAGCACCATCCATGGCGCCGTAAAAATTGGTTTCATTCTGGATGATTTCACGCCTTCTCTTCGCTTCCGACTGATCGATGGCCCCGGCTGTTAAATCTGCATCCACCGCCATTTGTTTTCCTGGAAGGGCATCCAAGCTAAACCTTGCAGCAACCTCGGCGATACGTCCCGAACCTTTGGTAATGACGATGAAATTGATAATCACCAAAATACCGAAAACGATCATCCCGATAACAAAGTTACCCCCCATCACGAAATAACCAAAAGCTCGAATCACCTCTCCGGCGGCGTGGAGCCCTTCATGTCCGCTGGAAAGGATAAGACGCGTAGACGCAACATTAAGAGACAAACGCATCATAGTGGCAACCAAGAGCACCGTTGGAAAAGAGTTAAAATCCAAAGGTTTTTCTATGAAAAGCACCGTCATCAAAATGAGAACCGAAAACGCCAAAGAAATGGCAAGGCTCATATCCAGAAAAGCTCTGGGCAAAGGCAGCACCAATACCACCAAAACCGCAATCAACCCTAAAGCAAGGGCCACTTCACCACGCTGCAACACACTTCGAAAGCGCCCTAATTGGTGCAACGTAGCCACGGGATTCTTAGCCGAGGACGATAAAATTTCTAAAAAAGAGCTAGGAGACACAGGTAAAAACTCCTTGGGTTGAACGCGATTGAAATGATTTAATTGAGGGTAACAATTTTCCCTTCATCATCCCCAAATCCTTCCCCATCCTCTTCTAGGTGCTCTACGCCATATTGCTTGAGTTTGTTACGAAGGGTTCGGATAGTAATGCCTAAGATATGGGCTGCATGGGTTCGGTTCCCTAAACAATGGTCCAAGGTTTCTAAAATTAAAGTTTTCTCAACGGCAGAAATGGTTTGACCCACCCAGGGCTCACCGCCTTGGGACATCAGCGGAGAACGCGGCTCTGGATGCTTAAACAAAAAAATGTGTTCTGGTAAAATTTCATCACCATGAGAACTTAACAAGACTGCACGGTGCATAGCGTTTTCCAGCTCACGCACATTTCCCGGCCAATGGTAAGCTTTGATGGCATCTTGAGCATCTTCAGACAAGGGCTTCATCGAAATACCATTCGCATCCGCATATTTGGCCAAAAAATGGTTTGAAAGGATGGCTAAATCACCTGGGCGCTTGCGCAGCGGGGGAAGCTCTAAATTGATAACATTTAAACGAAAATAAAGGTCTTCCCGAAAGCTTCCATCCTCAACAGCTTTCAATAAATCCCGGTTGCTGGTAGCAAGCAAGCGAATATCCACCTTCACCGGATGCCCCCCACCTACGCGGTTTATTTCTCGTTCTTGAACAGCACGCAAGAGCTTAGCCTGAAGGCGCGGGTGCATCTCACTGATCTCATCCAACAGCAAAGTCCCCCCGTGGGCCTGTTCGAAAAGCCCTAAACGCCTTGCGATAGCCCCCGTAAAAGCGCCTTTCTCATGACCAAAAAGCTCTGACTCAAGCAGATTTTCTGGAATAGCTGCGCAATTGATCGAGACAAAAGGTTTTTTCTGACGCTTGCTCTTTTGGTGAATATAGCGTGCCATCACCTCTTTACCCGTTCCAGATTCACCTGTAATCAAAATGCTCGCATCGCTTGTTGCGAATTTGCCCGCTAAGTCAAAGACGCCTTTTGTGACAGGATCTTGAAAAATAGCTTGGTGATCTTGGGTTGAAACAGCTTCTAAAACGGCTGCAATTAAAGCTGGTTCTGGGGGAAGTGGTAAATATTCTTTAACCCCTTCTTCAATAGCCTGCACAATCTTTTCGCGTTGGCTAGAACCAATGCCACAGGCAACAACAGGCACGCAAATACGCTCTTCTTTCAATGAGCGCATCAACCGAGGCACATCCTCAACAATATCCACCAGCAGAAGATCTGCGCCATGGCTGGAGCGCAAGGTACTCAGCGCAAGATCAAGGGTTTCCACATGGGAAATCTTTACACCTTTATCCAAGAGAATCTTGGCAGCCATGGTCATATATCCCTCGAGCTGCCCCAAAATAACAGTTCTCATCGACTCAGTTTTTCCTTACTTTTTCCTTCAGATACCTCGGCTTTCACCTAAATTTTTTCGGAACGAAGGATCTCTGTCATAGTAATGCCAAGTCGATCCTCCATGACCACCACTTCACCACGGGCAACCAAGCGATTGTTGACGTAAACATCCACGTTTTCTCCAACACGACGATCTAACTCAACCACTGCGCCACGGCCTAATTTCAGCAACTGGCTCACCGACATGGTAACACGCCCTAATACAGCAGAGACTTGGACAGGAACATCATAAACCGCTTCGATAGAAAGCTCATCCTGGGTTCCTTTAAAAGCTGTTGCTGTTTTTTGCTCCCTTGCCACAGGCTCCTGATTGGTATCCGTCCCTTTATTTTCTGTTTGATCTTCAACCACGTATTTTCTCCCTTTATTTTTTTGACGTTAGACGTGCTTTTTATCAGAATACTTTATTTTTTAAGTGACGTTTGTTCACTTTCTTTCAAAATACTTTCAAAACTATTAAAAAGATTTTCAATTTCTTGCACTATCTGCTCCAATCTACGTTTCAGGCCACTTTGGTCCCACACTATGTTACAATCTGAAATTCCCATAGTTTCATCAGCTTCTAAGCTGATCCTAGAAATCTTGGACCATTTTTCTAAATGAACCTGGAGCGCTTCTTTTGACCTTGGGTTAAGGCGAACCTGAAGCATTTCAGGTTTTTCATCCTGAAGGACTGATCCAACAAGCTTTTCTACCTGGTCTTCCCCCCATTTGCTCTCAAGAACAGGAAAAAGCTTATGAAAAACTTGTTTGGAAAGGAGAATAACTTGGTAAGTTAATTCCCTTTTTCGCTCCTGGGTTGCAGCCAGACCTTCCTCCAAAAATAATTCAATCTTTTCCAGATGTATCTTGATTTGGGCGTCCAATGAGGCACCCATCTCCTCGCGGGCTTGTTGGTAACCAGCTTCACGTCCCTTTAAAATACCTGCTTCATAAGCTTGCTGCTTTTCTTCTTCTGTAAAAAGAGGTGGAGTGGGAAGCTCTGGCTTTTCCTCAATTTCCTCAACTTTTTCGTGTAAAATCAAATCTTCTTTTTCAATTGACTCCTCCTCATGGAACGATTCATCAAAAAAATGTTCAAAAAGAAATTTATCAAAGCTTCTGTTTTCCATCAATTTTTCAGGCGCCCAAAAAGACTTAAAATGTGTTTGCATAGATCAAAACCTGTTTCATTAGGATTTAGTTAGAGAACCATCTCATCCGTATCACTATTACCTTCACTGATGGTGATCTCACCTGCATCTGCAAGCTCTTTGGCCAAGACAACAACTTTTGCTTGAGCCTCATCCACATCCCGAATCCTAACCATTCCGAGGGCTGCAATATCTTCTTTCAAAAGCTTGCTCGCACGCTCAGACATGCTGGAAAAGAAAAGATCCTTGATCAAATCTGGTGCACCTTTCAACGCAAGGGCAAGGGCTGATTTGTCTGATTGGCGAATCAACATCTGGATACCCGAGCTGTCGACCCGTATCAAATCTCTGAACGTAAACATGAGAGACTTGATGCGTTCTGCAGAATCTGGTGTTTTTTCTTCCAATGCAGTCATAAAGCGGGTTTCAGTGTTTCGATCAAACGCATTGAAAATTTCTGCCAACGTCTGATGAGGATCTGCGCTTTTTGAGGAGCGTGACAATTCTTCCATCAATTCAAATTTGAGCCCGCTTTCCACTTCATCTAAAACATCTCGTTTTACAGAAGCAGCGTTTAGCATGCGCAACATCACCTCCATTGAAAGAGGATCTTGAAACTTTGAAAAAATCTTTGCAGCATAATCTGTTTTTATGCGCGAAAGCACAACAGCAATGGTCTGCGGATGTTCATTTTGAAGAAAATTGACAAACGTTTCTTCGTTTACATTCACCAAACGTTCCCACATGTTCGTGTTGCTGCCATGAATGCCTGCCAAGATATTTTGGGCACCTTCTTCTCCCAAAATTTGAGACAATAAGCGTTTTGTGTTATCCAGGCTCCCTAAAACCCCCTGGCCTTTTTGCATGAGATCAATAAATTCTTGGATGACATACTCGACCGACTTTGACTCAACGACACCAAGTTGCGCCATAGTCGCAGACATTTGGCGAATCTCATCTTCTTCCAAAAATGAAAAAAGCTTTTTCGAGCTTTCTGGAGATAACGCCAGTAACAGCGCTGCTGCCTTAGCACTCCCTGAAACAATCTTTCCATCAATAATACGAACCATCCCAGGCCCCTTTCTCCATCAAAAAATCTTTTAAAAATTTAAATTTGCTAACTTTGACGCATCCACGTCCGGATAACAGATGCTGCATCTTCTGGATGCTCTTCGATCAGCATTTCGATTTTTTTCAAATTAGCCATGCGCATTTTTCCGATGATTTGAACATTTCCAACATCTACCACTTCATCATCAAAAGGGTTGTCCATATCTGCAGACTGTAATTCCGTACCCTGACCGCCAGGAACACCAGCAAGATTACTTCCAAGATCATCCAAATTTCCCAGAACTCCCTCCTGTTGCCCCTCTACAAGGACAGGTTTAGACATATCCATCATCCGAGCGACAAGGGGGCGGACCACAAATACCCCCACCAACGCAATAACAACACCCAAAATTAACAATTCAATGAGGTGTACGATATCTTTCTGATCAAGGCCTAGGAATGATGTCCCTAGGGCAGCTAAATCGCTTTGAGATTCAGAAGAAAATCGCATATTGACGATTTCAACAGCATCGCCCCGGTCAGCCTTAAACCCAACAGCTGCTTTAACCAATTTTTCAATTTGTGAAAGCTCTGAAGGCGTTTTAGGCGTATATTTCTCTTCGCCTTTTTCATCCTTACGGTAATCTCCGTCTACCAAAACCGCAACGGAAATACGTTTCACCCCGCCAAGCTCCTTGACATAGGTTTTCATGGTTTTTGAAATTTCGTAGTTGACAGTTTCTTCTGATTTTTGAGAATCAGATTGGTTACCTTGTTTGCCAGCCCCACCGCCACTTGCGGCATTAGGAAGCGTATTTTGAAAAGTTGTTGCATCTCCTCCCCCGCTTTGGTTGCGGTCTTTTTCAGAGGAATTTTGAGTTGAGCGAATAACCTGGCCATCTGGATTAAACACTTCAGATTGTTCTGTCATGCGATCAAGATCCATTTCAACCGAAACTTCTGCACGAACTTTTCCAACACCAAGAGATTTTTCCAACAAAGATTCGACGATGCGTGCAATGTTCATCTCATGGGATTTGCGTGTTTCTTCATAGCCCAAGGCAATACTCAACGGCTCTTTTCCTTCTCCTCGGGCAATAAGGGTGCCGCGATCATCAATGATCGCCACTTGATCTGCCATCAGTCCTGGAACCGAAGAAGCCAGCAATTGTTGGATAGCTTGGGCCTGGGCTTGACTTAATTTAGCCCCTCCCTTCATTTTTAAGACAACGGAAGCCGTGGGCTTTTGTTGCTCCCTGGAAAATAGCTCTCGTTTTGGGAGAACGATATGAACCCTTGCTGTTGCAACTGGTTGAAGCGCACGGATAGTCCGCGCCAATTCGCCTTCAAGGGCTCTCAATAAATTTACATCCTGAACAAATGAGGTAGAACCCAAAACATCTGAGCGATCAAAAATCTCATAGCCAATTGAGGCACCGCTTGGGATCCCTGTTTCTGCCATGTTCATTCGAAGACGCAAGACTTGGTCTTCAGGCACATAAACCTGAGATCCACCTGCTTTAATCTCAACAGGAACCCCCATGCTTTCCAGCTTAGAAACAACTTGTGCCCCCTCTGTTATGTCGAGCTCTCCA
>JBOFRK010000143.1:0-2844 GCA_051650945.1 Alphaproteobacteria bacterium | reverse complement strand
GCCTTGGCGGTGTTGCTATGCAGGTTCCCAACTCTATGGAGGCGATAAAGAATTTGTGTTGGCCACGTCGGGGCATGTGGCGGGTGTAATCAACCCGGCTGATTCTGAAAAATATAGTTATCTGACGAACCCAAATGTTGAAAAAAATCCTTTGGAATGGCTGAAAAAAGCCAAAGAAACCCAGGGGTCTTGGTGGCCTTATTGGCAAAAATGGGTTCAGCGCTATGCAAAAGAAACAGTTCCCTCCCGCAAAATCAACCATCCAAAATTTCCAAGCCTTGAAGATGCACCCGGGTCTTATGTGCGGGTTAAGGGTTAAGGTTGACGGCAGGTGCAGTATCAGTCGCTGTTTTTTTAGATTTAACGTGGCGATGAATCTTTTCAAGAAATTCAATGACTTCCTGGTGCCGTATATTTTCATGGGCATCGTGCTTTTCTTTTAAAGACTCGGCAAATCCATCAACCAAAACGCTCACAAATAAATTCATGATGATGAACCCAGAGATGACCATAAAAAAGATGAAAAAGAAGGGCGCATAGGGGTGATGGGGTGAGACAGCTTCCACCGTATCTCCCAGGTTGTCCGCAACCATGGTTCGAAAAAGAGTTAGGAAAGAATCTGCAAGGCTTCCAAAGATCTCCGGATTCGTTTTGGAGAAAAGCTCGTAGGCGATGAGAGACGTCGAATAAAGCACAATAAAGAGAAGAAAGATAACGCTTAAAAGAGATTTGTGGGAGCGCTGCATAATCTTGACGATTCGGTGCAAAGATGTGTGGGTGAAAAAATCATAATACAGCAAGAAAAAGAGGAAAATCCTTACCAGAGAGAAAAATTGAAAAGGTTGGATAAAAACCCCTAGGGAGATAACAAAATCAGTCAAGAGGAGAAAAATCGTGAAGAGCAAAAATAGCTCTGATTTCAACCTGGCTTTCTTGATATGTAAGATATGGAAAGCCAACCCAAAGCAATACAAAATGAGGATCCCTAGTAAACAGAGATCAGCTAGATGGATGGGTTGTTGAAATCGAATATAATAAGGAGAATGCGTAACTTCTAAGCCAACGATTAGAAGGCTCGCTAATAGAACAGCAAAGATAAACCGATGCGTAAATCGGTGTAGAATGCTTTTAGAAACGGCGTTGAGCATGCCTAAAAATTCCCCCTTACTTTTTCAATGCATTGTAAATAAAGAATAAATTTTAATCAAGCTTTGAGATCAACTCAGCTGTTGCATCTTCGAAGGGGAGGGGGGCTTGTAGGTGTTGTATCACGTCTTCCAACCCTTGCCTTTGCTTCGCCAACGCGTGGGGGTCTTGAAAAAGCTTCAACAGCTCAAGGCTCAGTTGGGTGGGATTACAATCTTCTTGCAAGCATTCAGGCACCAAGGGCTTTTGGGCGATGATGTTGACTAAGCTTACGTAAGGCACACGGAGCAGCCTTTTGGCCAGCTGCTCCACCGTCCAAGAGACTTTATAAGCCACAACCATAGGGGTTTGGTGATAGGCCAGCTCGAGGGTGATGGTTCCGGAAGCTGCGAGGGCTGCGGTGGACGCCGCCATGGCGTGGCAGTGATCTTCTGGGTTAGGCAGTATCAAAGGGGGTATTTCAAATAAGGGCAAGAGGTCCTGGAGCATAGGTTTCAGCTTGGGTAGGGTGGGGAGCACTACCCTAAGGTTGGGAATAGCCTGCTGAATACGGCGAATGGTTTCGGCAAATACGGGGATGAGCCTTTGAATTTCATTGACCCTGCTGCCTGGTAAGAGGCACAAAAGGGGCTCTTGAGGGGACACGCCCGTTTGTTGAAAAAAGCGCTCGGCTGAGCCTTTTGGTTCTTGGAGAAGGGGATGCCCCACAAAGGTGCACGGCAGGCCAACTTCTTGGAAATAGGGCGGTTCAAAGGGGAACAACACCATAAGGTGGTCCAAAAAGCTAGCGATTTTCTTGGCTCGCCCGGGGCGCCAGGCCCAGACGCTGGGGGCTACGCAATGCACGAGCTTGGTTGAGGGAGCGTACCCTTGGGCTCTGCCTTTTGCGACGGCTTTGGAGACCCTAAAGCAAAATTCAGGGGCATCGATGGTTAAAAGCATGTCTGGTTGAAGCTGTTGCACATGGTGAACGGTTTGCCGAATACGCTGCATCAGGTGAAACAGATGGGGAAGGATGTCCAGCCCCATGTGGGACAGTTCTTGAAAAGGAAACAGAGACGTGAAGTTGCCTGCTGCCTCCATCCCTGGGCCGCCGATGCCTGAAAAAGAAAGCCCTTGGCCAGCAAAGCGTTTTTGTAATCCACGTATCAGGTGAACTCCTAAGCGATCTCCAGATGCTTCCCCTGCGATTAAAACGATGCGCATGTTTCTTCTTCCCAAGGCATGGTCACGCCGAAGAGGAAAAGGCCGTGGGCATCAGCTTTTTGTTTTAAGCCTTCGGCGTCAATCAAAAGGGTTTTTGAGGCCTCAAACCCAAGGCCTGCCATGTTTGCCTGGATTAAAAGCTCTAGGGTTTTTGGTCCCAGGGTTGGCAGATCCACCCGCTCATCTTGGTTTTGTTTCGCAAGCTTAACCAGCACCGCAGGGTCTCCAGATTTTTGAAGGGCTGCGCACCTTAAGATGAGCTGATCTGTTCCCTCTGCTGCTTCGATCCCTAACACAACCCCCTGTTGAACAATAACGGCTTGGCCAATATCCAAGGGCGAAAGGGTTTTTAAAACCTGGATCCCCCATGTCATGTCTGCCTGGGCTTGGGCGGAGGGTAAAACCTGCCCAAGGGGGCCGGGAGGATGTTGAAGGGAAGTTAAAAGCTCTTGAACCCCCAAAACCGTTATCCCTTCTCGGGTTAGTTCTTCT
>JBOFRK010000142.1:0-1535 GCA_051650945.1 Alphaproteobacteria bacterium | reverse complement strand
CGAAACTTCCTTTTATGGGCCGATGGGTGCGTCACTCCGGTGCTCAGATCCTCATGTACCCTAAGTACGACTGAAGGTCTTGCGCGTCCTGAAGTTCCTGCCCCTCAGTTCCCTACAAGTGGTTTCGACAAGAGGTCTATTATATATACCATCACAATCTGGGACTAAACAGCCTAGATCAATTTTTAGGGCTGATGGGCGAAATAAGCCTCTTCCAGAGCCTTTAAGCCTGGCAAGGGCTTCCCCTCCAACCATTCCAAAAAAGCACCCCCTGCGGAACAGAGGTAGGTAAAATGCTGGCTCTCGCCGCTTTTGTGGAGGGCCGCCACCGTGTCGCCTCCCCCTGCGATGCTTTTTAAATCTTGATATTGGGTGAAGGATGCCACCACCTCTGCCATCCGGGCGGTGCCTTCGTCAAAAGGCGGCGTTTCAAAGGCGCCCAGGGGACCATTCCAAACCAACGTGTGGCAAGAGGCCAAAGCTTCAGCCCACAAAGTTAAAGTTTGGGGGCCGATATCCAAAAGCTGTTCTTTCGGTTCAGGAGGCTCTAAACCAGGATTTACAGCTCCACCCAAAAACGCAACCCGGGTGGGGGCTCCAGGCTCCAAGCGGTGCGCAACAATCCCATCCACGGGAAGCAGCACCGTGCAAGATTCTGTTTGGGCGGCCTGCAAAATGGCTTTGGCCGTCCCCAGAAGAGAAGGCTCATAGACAGAAGCCCCAATGGGATAACCCTCCGCCTTGAGAAACGTGTTAGCCATGGCGCCGCCCACCGCCAGCACATCAACTTTTTTGATAAGGTTTTCCAGAATTTGGAGCTTCGTTGAAACTTTTGCCCCACCAACCAAGGCCATCACGGGCCGTTTAGGAGACTCAAACACCTGGGCCAGATGCCGTATGTCCTGTTCTAGGGAAAAGCCTGCCGCTGTTGGTAAAAGTGCCGTGAGGCCCGTGACGGAAGCATGGTTTCGGTGACACACCGAGAGAGCATCTTGCACCACAACATCTCCCAGGGAAGCGATTTGTTTGGCGAAGTCTGGATCACCCGCTTCTTCTCCAGGCCAAAAACGGAGGTTTTCCAAAACCGTGATATCGGCTGGGTATTTTTTGATCCATGCCTTCGCGTCCTCCCCTGGCGGGAGGGGGCAAAAAGCCCAGGAAGCCTCTGGAAACAAGCGTCGCAGCTCAGCCACTACCGGCTCCAGGGAAAGCGCAAGGTCTACACCGCTAGGACGACCCAAATGGGACAGCAACACAACGGAGGCGTTGTGCTCTTTAAGATATTTAAGGGTTGGCAGCAGGACTTCTAAGCGGTGGGTATCGGTGATGTTTCCCTGTTCCATGGGAGCATTCAAATCTCCCCGCACAAGCACCCGCTTGCCTTCAACAGACATCGTTTGAAGACGAAGAACGTGCAGCATCCACCGTTAATCCTTTGTTAGTTCTTTTTTCAAGCCCATCTCTGCTAGGATTTATTCTAGAGGGGTTTTGAAAAAATCACAATCTCCTTCTCAAAGCCGATTTTCAAAGGAAAT
>JBOFRK010000141.1:0-2739 GCA_051650945.1 Alphaproteobacteria bacterium | reverse complement strand
CAAGACCTCAAACCCCATTGGCGCTTTAAGCTGGAGGATGGAGAGGTGGTGTGGCAAGACCTTGTGCGTGGGCCCGTTCACACCCACACCCAGCACCTCAGCGACCCCGTGTTGGTGCGAGAAGATGGATCGTGCGTTTACACCCTGGCGAGTGTTGTAGATGATCTAGAGATGGGGGTTACCCATGTTCTGCGTGGGGAAGATCATGTCACGAACACGGCTGTGCAAATCCAGCTTTTTCAGGCGCTGGGGGGGCAGCCAGAAGCGATTTCGTTTGGGCATTTTTCTCTGATTACGGATGGTGAGGGCCAGGGCTTTTCGAAGCGCCTGGGGAGCCTCAGCCTTCAACAGCTTCGGGAACAAGGCATGCACCCCCTGGCGATCTGCAGTGTTCTCGCTTCCCTGGGGACGTCTGAAGCGCCTGCGGCGTGCCACAACCTGGAAGATGTGGTGGCGAAGTTTGACATCAGCCATTATGGGCGCGCCACCCCAAAGCTTGCTACAGAGGATTTGTGGAACATCCACACTAAATTGTTGCACCAGCTTTCCTACAACGCTATTGCATCGCAATTGCAACAGCTGGGGCTTTCCCAGATCACCGCTGCTTTTTGGGAGTCTTTCCAAGGAAATCTGGAACGTTTGGAGGATATCGAAACCTGGTGGAAGCTTTGCCATAGCCCCTTAAACCCAACCTCCCAGCCTGAAGAACAGGTTTTTTTGCAACAAGCCCTAGCGCTTTTGCCTCCCGCACCTTGGAACCAAGAAACCTGGGGAAGCTGGACCCAACAACTGGCTGTCCAAACAGGTCGCAAAGGACGTCAGCTCTACCACCCCTTGAGGCTTGCTCTAACGGGATTGGAGAAAGGGCCTGAGATGAAAATATTGTTGCCTTGGATAGAGCCCGCTAGGGTCCAAGCAAGGCTTCGGGGGGAGACTGGATGAGCCTTACCTTAAAAATTTACAACACCCTGGTACGACAAAAAGAAATATTTGAGCCATTAGACCCCAACAACGTTCGTTTGTACGTTTGCGGGCCAACGGTTTATGACAGAGCCCATATCGGGAATGCAAGACCCTATACAGTTTTTGATGTTTGGGTGCGGCTGTTGCGTTTGGTTTATCCAAAGGTTCTCTATGTGCGCAATATCACGGATATTGATGATAAAATTATCACGGCTGCGCGCCAAAACCAGGAATCTATCAACGCGTTAACCCAACGAACCACGGGCTATTTCCACGAGGATATGGCGAAATTGTTTATCCTCCCCCCTGATGCAGAGCCTCGGGCCACTGCTTTTGTGGCGGAGATGATTCATTTGATTCAGCAGCTAATCCACAAGGGCTATGCCTATGAGGACCAGGGCCACGTCCTCTTCCATGTGCGCGCTTTTAAAAGCTATGGAACCCTTTCTGGTGCCTCGGTGGAGGCGATGCAAGCGGGGGCTCGGGTAGATGTGGCGCCTTATAAAAAAGACCCCCTCGATTTTGTGTTGTGGAAACCTTCTCCCCGGGAGCCTGATTTCCCAGGTTGGGAGAGCCCCTGGGGCTATGGCCGTCCAGGGTGGCACATTGAATGCTCTGCCATGAGCAGCCATTATCTGGGGCCTGTCTTCGATATCCACGGAGGTGGGCAAGACCTTATGTTTCCGCACCATGAAAACGAAGTGGCCCAAAGCTGCGCTGCCCACGGGACAGAGGTGCTGGCACGCTATTGGATGCACAACGGTATTTTGACGGTAGAGGGGGAGAAAATGTCGAAATCCCTGGGGAATATCGTCACCGTTTCTCAGGTGCTGGAAGCTTACCCTGCAGAAGTAGCCCGTTGGGTGCTGTTGGGAACCCACTACCGACAACCGTTGGATTGGACCGAGGCAGCCCTTTCCCAAAGCTCAAAATCCTTGGATCGCCTTTACGGGGCATTGCGCTGCCTGCCTGAAGATGCCTTTGTTGCGGCATCGGAGTCACAGTCCCTTCCCGAAGCAGATATATTGCAAGCCCTTGCGGACGATTTAAACACACCTTTGGCGTTTCACCACCTCCATGCTTTAGCCAGCCATGTATATAAAAGCACCTCCACAGATGAAAAAGTGGTTTTTGCAAAAAAGCTTCTGGCCTCCGGGCGATGGATGGGTTTTTTCAACCAGTCTGCCCAAAGCTGGTTTCAAAGCTCAAGGGGGGAACAATCTCAGCTATCAGCGGTTTTTGTCGAAGAAATTGAGTCTAAAATCCAGCAGCGCTTGGAGGCTAAACAAGCAAAAGCTTTTGACCGCGCTGACACCCTACGTGAAGAACTTTTGGCCAAGGGAATCGCCCTAGAAGACACCCCCCAAGGGACCCAGTGGAATCGGGTTTAGTCGTTTTTATTAGACTTTTTTTGAAACCACGTTTAGGGAACTGAGGAACAGGAACTTCAGGACGCGCAAAACCGGAATGAGATCTGCCCCCATGTTTTGGTATGTGGCACACGGGCTATGGCACTGTTAACAAAGTTTTGGATCTGCTATAATTTTCCTCAAAACTGTTCAATTTGAGGATGACATGCAATAGACCTCTTTCGAAACTAGGATTTTATTAAAATTTGTTCTTTTACACAGATTTGTCTTAGATAGTGTCGTCAAGAGATTTTTTTTATGTTAGGATGATATGTAGAATCAATCAATAAAAGGTTTTATTTATGACAGCTTCTCATCGACGTCACGATATTTCAGATCACGTATGGAGCCTTTTAGAGCCCCACTT
>JBOFRK010000140.1:0-2464 GCA_051650945.1 Alphaproteobacteria bacterium | reverse complement strand
CCTTAAGATGGACTGGATCCTCAAAACCAACTCCCGAGGATCAAAGGGTTTTGCGAGGTAATCTTCTGCCCCTTGTTCAAGACCCTGGATGCGGTGCTCCGGGTCCCCCATCGCGCTTAAAAAAAGGACGGGAGGTGTGGGAATGGTATGGGAAGAACGAGATGAAAGAAACTGAAATCCAGTGATGTCTGGCATCATGACGTCCAAAATTAACAAATCAAACTGAAGTGTGTTGAGGGCCTTTTCTGCCTCTTTAACCGATGCAACGGTTGAAACCGAAAATCCTTCCCCTTGCAGGTAGCGCAACAATAAAGAGCGCAAGCGGGCATCGTCGTCAATCACCAAAAGGTGAGGACCTGAGGGGGAAGGGGCAAGAAGGAGTGAGTCGGTTTCCAAGGCTTTTTCCCCTAATGTCCTATCTCAGGGAAAGGAAACGCCTGTTCTCCCTCTAAAAGCCTGCAAACCGAGGTCGTTAAGGGAACAGGTACCCCTAGTTGAGCAGCCCGCAAGCGAACAGAAAAAGCCGTCACGGCCCCTTCCACCAATTTTCCGCCCAAAGCTTCTTTAGCTTGCGCAGGGGATAATCCCTGCCCCAAGGCAACGCCGAATGCTGTATTGCGAGATTTAAGGCTTTTACAGCTCAACACCAAATCTCCCACCCCTGAAAAGCCTAAAAAAGTTAAAGGGTCAGCCCCCAGGGCAACGCCAAACGCTACCATCTCAGCCAATCCATGGGTGAGGAGTGTTGCAATAGCGTTTTCCCCTGCCTGTTTGCCGTGGAAATAGCCACAGGCGATGGCGATCACGTTTTTAAAGGCACCTCCCACTTCTACGCCAACCAGGTCTGTGCTGAGCGCAACTTGAAACAGCGGGGTTTCAAAAAAAAGCTTGAGGGTTTTTCCTAAAGACAGGTCTGGCACCCCAAGGGTGGCTGCGGCGGGATGTTGTTGAACAACCTCGTGGGCCAGGTTGGGCCCGCCTAATGCCGCAACGGTGAAGGTTGGACACAGGTCTTGTGCAATTTCGTGAAGGAGGCAGCCGGTGTTTTGTTCAATGCCTTTAGACGCAAAAATCAGCGTTTTTCGAGATAGCGCTTCTGGGGTTAGATGGTCTCGGATAGCCATCAAAACCGAACGCACGGATTGGGCTGGCAACGCGCAAAGCCACGTATCGGAAAAAGCGAGGGCTTCTTCTAAAGAAGCCGTGGCTTGAAGGGGAGCACTTAAAGGCATACCTGGAAATTGAGCCTCTTTTTCGTGCTGTTGGCTCAACAGGCTGCAAAGGTTCCCCGAACGATCCCACAGAAGCGGCGCAGCGCCTGCCCTGCAAGCAACGGCAGCAAGGGCTTTCCCCCAAGCCCCTGCACCCAAAACGCTTAAAGGACGCGTTATTTGCTGAGCCAAAATCTTCTCCTTCGTGTTTTTTTATAAAGCTTTCTTATCATTCCAAAAAAATGTCCTTGAGAAAAGCTTCTTTTTTTGTAATGTTGAGATAATGAAATAAATATAAACACGCTTTTTTGTAGGACCATGGATACATCCCCCCAATCTTCCCCTAAACCCTATGTCCTGGTTGTTGGCAATGAAAAAGGCGGCACGGGCAAGTCAACCCTTGCAATGCACCTGATTACAGCCCTCCTGCATGACGGTTTTTCCGTTGGAAGCGTTGACATTGATGCGCGCCAAGGAACCTTATCTCGCTACGTTGAAAATCGCCAAATCTATATCAAACAGCATGGGAAAGAACTTCCCATTCCCACCCATGTACGTCTGATGCGCAGCGCCCTGCCTGATCAACATGCAGCAGAGGCAGAAGACAGGGAAAACCTATCTAAAATCTTCGAAGACCTGGCCCATTGCCAATTTATTGTGCTGGATACACCAGGTAGCGACACTTTTTTATCTCGGCAAGCACACTCTTATGCAGATATCCTCATTACACCCTTAAACGACAGTTTTATTGATTTAGACCTTTTGGTTCGCCTTGAAAGCTCTCCAGATAACATGGTGCGCCCCAGTACCTACGCCGAGATGGTGTGGGAGCAACGCAAGCAACGCGCCATACGTGATGGCGGAACCATTGATTGGATTGTGGTACGTAACCGATTGAGCAGCACCCGGACTCGAAATCGAGATCAAATGGACCAGGTGCTGGGGCTTCTTTCCAAACGAATAGGATTTCGTTTGGGGGGCGGTTTTGGAGAACGGGTCATTTTCAAGGAACTTTTCCTCTCAGGCCTTACATTGGTAGATTTAGACAAAGCGGGTACTACCTTAACCATCTCCCATGTCACGGCACGCCAAGAACTTCGGTTCCTGATGAGCATGCTGCCCCTTTCCCCTGATCAGCTATCCAAAACAGCCTAAGGAGAAACCTTCCTTCAAGTAATGGGCGAAGGTTTTCTCCGGCTGTAGAGATCATTACTCTCGATGAGCCAAGATTCTTCCCAAGAAAGGGTTATCCT
>JBOFRK010000139.1:0-8258 GCA_051650945.1 Alphaproteobacteria bacterium | reverse complement strand
ACTTTCCCCAAGAAATAGATGCTCCTTCTGAGCTCATCACACCTGGAACGTCCAGTGCTGCTTGCTCACACACCAACACCAGATCTCGCAATTCAGCAGGGGATGGCACCGCGTTGTCATAGCTTTCCAGATCCAATTTCGATACATCTTTCGAAGCTAGTAAATCGGGTTCTGCAAGGCCGCAATGGGGGTCTTCAGGGGTTAAACGCGCAACCATCATCGCTTCTTGGAGCAAACGCTCACACACGTCTTTTGAAAAATCATTGGATGAAACGCTGGCTTGACGTTTACCCATAAAAAGCCGCACGCCCCACCGGGTAGACTCTGAAAGCTCTACATTTTCGATAGCCCCCAGGCGATAGTCCAAGGAAAAAGAAGTGCTATGTAGTAAGGAACCCTCAACCTCATCAGCCCCCAGCGCTTTTGCTTTTTTCAAAATTGCATCGAGGTTATCTTCAAATTCGGGCAGTTCTTTAGCCGTATAAAACGTGATTTCTTGATCAGCAGATAAAAATGGCTCAGGCATTGCTCACCTTTGTATCGTTTAGGGAAAAGTTCCCGCCAGAAGGCTTAAAGAGATCAACAACCCAACCCATTGGTTAGACCGAAATACCCTGCCACATTTTTCGGGACTTTCTAAATCTAAATACCGATCCTGCCATATAAAATGAGCCGCGACAATGCTTAATCCTAGGAAATAAAGAGGATTGAGCGCCATCCCAAAACCCAAAAGCAACAAAAGTGCCAGCATACCTACCCAACAAATCCTTAAAAACCAGACGCCACGGTGCTGCAAGTAAACGGCTGAAGATTTGATACCCACTTGTTGATCATCGCGGTAATCTTGGTAAGCATAGATCGTGTCATAGGCAAGGGTCCACACCACCCCTACGCTGTAAAGAACCGCCGGTTTCCAGCTAAAAAAAGCTCCAGATGCAGCTCCAGATGCGCTCCACCCAACCCACACACCCCAATTGAATGCGAGTCCCAGAAAAAACTGAGGCCAGAATGTGAAGCGCTTCGCCCAGGGATAGAGTAGCACCAGCCCCATGGACCCCAGCCCAACACCGATGGTTTGCAAATCAAACTGAAGCAAAATCAAAAAACTGATGGCTAACAGCCCTCCCAAAAGGCAGAGTGCTTGAAAGCCAGAAAGCACCCCAGCTGCAAGGGGGCGGTTAGCGGTTCGTGCCACGTTGCGATCCAAATCTCGGTCAACCCAATCATTATAAACACAACCAGCGCTGCGCATAAAAAACGCTCCCCCTAAAAAGAGGCAAACCAGCCTTAAAGGAGGCAGGCCTTGGAATCCTGCGATGAGTCCCCACAAACAAGGGAAAAAAAGCAAAGAAGTAGCCACCGGCGCGTGCCACCTCAGCAACTGAATGACCGGTTGAAAACGGGAACCTAAAACCACCCTATCCCCTATCTATACCGCCCTCTTTAACGGGGCTGTTTTTCTTTTTGTTAAGCCCCTCGGCGCTCAGCCACCCAGGAAGAAGCCCCTAAGGTAGGACGCACCTTCTGAAAAGAAGCTTTAACCCGGGAAGCCTGCAATAGTTTCAAAATTCTGGCAAGGGTTTCTTTTAAATCATGGCGGTGAACCACCAAATCCACGAAGCCGTGTTCCATCTGGAACTCTGCGCTTTGAAACCCATCTGGCAGCGGCGTGCGCAGTGTCTCTTGAATCACCCGAGCTCCTGTAAACCCGATGATGGCACCCTGCTCCGCCAGCGTAATATCTCCTAGGGAAGCGAAGGAGGCTGAAACACCCCCTGTGGTGGGATCTGTTAGCAAGGTGATATAAGGAAGCTTGGCTTCTTTCAGCAAACTCACCGCTAAAACCGAGCGCGGCATTTGCATCAAAGCTAAAATACCTTCCTGCATCCGTGCTCCCCCAGATGCTGGGATCACAACCATAGGAATTTTTAAGCGACATGCGGTTTCTGCAGCTTGAATAAATGTCTCCCCCACAGCAATCCCCATGGAACCACCGATAAACGTAAAATCGAATACTGCAACCATGGTTTGTACACCTGCAATCTTCCCGTGGGCTGCAATCAGCGCATCCTCTTCGCCTGTTTTATGACGAGCATCTTTTAGACGGTCGGAATAACGCTTGCTGTCTTTAAAATGAAGCGGATCCTGGGGCACCCCAGGAGACGCAAGCCGGACATAATCCCCTTGGTCAAACAAAGAGGCTAACCGTTCTTTAGCGCTTAGCCGAAGATGATGTTGACAGTGCTTACAAACCTGTAAATTTTCTTGGAGCTCCCGGTGAAAAATCATCTGCTCGCATTTGGGGCATTTATCCCACAAGTTATCGGGAGTTTCCTTTTGCCGCACCAATTTTTGAATTTTTGGCCGCACAAAATCTGTTAACCAGCTCACGTCATGATTTCCTTTTTTGAAGATTCCAACAACAACGCATCAAGTTTTCCGCTGGGGTGACATCACCCGAGGAAGAGAATTTTTAATTTCTTCTATGGTGGGCAAGCTTGATTGGGCCCCATAATTTAGGCAGGCTAAACCGCTCGCCACCGTTGCCCATCGCAAAGCTACAGGGATAGATTCATCACGGTCAATGGCTGCTGCGAATACTCCTACAAAAGCATCCCCCGCTGCTGTTGTATCAATTGGCTTAATATCCATAGCTTCTGCGGTCCAAACCCCCTTTGGCGTGCACGCAATAGCGCCTTCCCCACCCAACGTCACCACACAGGTCAGGTTATATTCTGAAGAGATACGACGCGCAGCAATGGTGGGAGAGATCACGTCAAACCCAAGATGAACAGCCAACATGCTTGCTTCGATCTGGTTCATGACAAGAACAGATAAATTTTTTAAGACATTCACAGGAATCAGATGAGCTGGCGCTAAATTAAGAACAGTCCGGGCCCCTGCTTTGTGAGCTCTTTGAATCAAAAGCCAAATCTCTTCAGCAGGTGTTTCCATTTGAATGATCACGGTTGTCTCAGGCGTCAACAAATGATCTGGAATGTCTGTTTCAAGAGCTTTTCGGTTAGCGCCGCTGGCAACCAAAATCATATTTTCCCCGTTTTTATCCACGGAAACGCAAGCACACCCCGTTGGCTCATCAATCACTTCTACCCCTTGAATATCGATAGCATGCTTTTCTAGAGACTCCAAAATGGTTTTGCCAAATAAATCATTTCCAACTTTGCCAAAAAGCTTTACATCCCCACCAGCCTTAGCCGCTGCGACAGCCTGATTAGCCCCTTTTCCCCCTGGAATAATCCGATATTCTGGACACAAAACCGTTTCACCCAGCCTTGGCATGGTCTCCACCGGCATCACCATATCCATATTTAAGGAACCAAATACGATAATCATTTTATTAAAATCATCCTTGTTAAGTGAACCCTACTTTATTGCCTGGTGAGACATTGTTCTCTTTCCATAAGCCCCTGACTGTAAAGATTCATGAAAATGAAGTCGGCACAATGGAACATAGCGCTCATTTCCACCAATTTCCACCTGCTCCCCTTGAAGAACAGGATGGCCCTCGGCATCTACCCGTAAATTCATCAGTGCTTTTTTGCCACAAAAACAAATAGTCTTAATCTCAACCATTTCATCTGCCCACGCTAAAAGGTACAGGCTTCCTTCAAAAGGCTCTCCCAAAAAATCAGTTCGAAGGCCATAGGCCAATACAGGAATCTTCAAAAGATCCACCACGTGAGTCAGCTGAGAGACTTGCTGCTTCGTTAAGAATTGGGCCTCATCAATCAAGATGCAAGCAATTTTTTCTTGCTCTGAGACGGCACGAACGGCATTCCAAAAATCAAAATTTGGCTGAAACACCTGGGCTTCCGCCTTCAACCCAATTCGAGAAACAATGTGATCCTGCTGATAACGCGTATCTACCGCCGGAGTAAAACGCAACGTTTTCATCCCCCTGGATCGATAATTGTGATCTGACTGCAGTAGGGTTGTTGTTTTCCCTGCATCCATTGCAGAGTAATAAAAGTAAAGCTTTGCCAAAACAAGCTCCTGCTTTGTAGGCATCTCGAAAACTCTTTTGGTTATGAAATGTTTGAACGATGAATGCAAGGGTATTTTTTTACCTACCTCCAAAATTAATTGAAAAAAAGGTATTAACTATTTCTGTAAACAAGCGGTTTTTTCTTGAATTTTTCCTGGAAAAGATTTTAAATGGTTTCGTCATTACAATAGAGAATTAAGCCTAATCACACATGTCATCCAAACCTCCTTTCACTGATTTTGGGTTCGAGAAAATTCCCATTGAGGAGAAAACTCAAAAGGTTAAAACCCTTTTTGATGGGGTTGCCACGTCCTATGACCTGATGAATGATTTGATGAGCCTTGGGCTTCACCGTTTCTGGAAACAAGACTTCATCAAAGCCCTACCAGGCGCACCCCAAGATGCAGCAGATTTTTCCATCCTTGATTTGGCCGGAGGCACCGGAGACATCAGCGCCTTGATGCTTAAAAAATACGCTAATCGCAAACCCCCCGTGAAATGCACCCTTGCAGATCTTTCAGAAGCGATGATGGGCCAGGGGCGCAAAAAGACTTGTTTCCAGCAAGAGACTTCCATGAATTGGGTTTGCAGCAATGGAGAAATGCTTCCTTTCCCTGATGCGCAATTTGATCTGTGCACGCTGGTGTTTGGTTTACGAAACATGACAAGCCCGGAAAAAGTCTTGAGAGAGGTTTTGCGGGTTTTAAAACCCGGCGGATCCTTTTTTTGCTTAGAATTCAGCGCAAGCACCTCGCCGCTGTTATCAGGGGTCTATGACCTCTATTCTTTTCATGTGATCCCGTTTCTCGGAAAATGGGTTGCTGGCGATGAGAAAGCGTATCAATACCTTGTGGAAAGCATCCGTCGCTTTCCTTCCCAACCGCTGCTGGCTGATCTGATGGGGGAGGTTGGGTTTTCCGAGGTGAGCTTCGAAAATTTCCTGACGGGTATCGCTGCACTCCACCGAGGCGTGAAACGTGCGGTCGTTTAGGCGCTGGATGTGCTTCCTCAGTTTTTTAATCCTGGGGATGGTAGTTTTAGGTGGCATCACCCGTCTCACGGGATCCGGCCTTTCCCTTGTTACGTGGGAGCCTTTTTCAGGTGCCTTGCCTCCGCTTTCTCAAGCAGCGTGGGAACGGCTCTTTCAGCAGTACAAAACCTCCCCAGAATTCCAAAAAATTAATTTTTCTTTTGGTTTAGAAGATTTTAAACACATTTTTTGGTGGGAATATATCCATCGTTTATGGGGGCGCCTCCTGGGGATGGTCCTTCTCGTGCCCACCTACCTCGCCTTTCGAGCGCCTTTCCCCATTAAGGATCGCTTTAAAATTAGCCTCCTCTGGCTTGGTGGAGCCTTGCAAGCCTTGATGGGCTGGTGGATGGTCCAAAGCGGTCTCGTGGATAACCCATGGGTCTCTCCCTATAAATTAGCGCTTCATTTGACCCTTGGCCTGGGGCTCTATTCCCTCGCCTTAGACCTTGCGCTAAACCACGGTTTTTTGAAAGCGTTACGTCTCCCACGGGCTTTTTCTGCCCACAGCCGTTTGCTGCTCATATCTCTCGGTTGCACTATTTTTTGGGGAGCCTTGGTGGCAGGTCAACACGCCGGCCTCCTCTATAACACCTTCCCTCTCATGGGGGGAAGCTGGATTCCAGAAGATGGGTTTGCGCTTCAACCCCTGTGGAAAAATTTTCTGGAAAACCCTGCTTTGGTCCAGTGGACCCACCGGGTTTTAGCTTTGATAAGCCTCACCATCCTAACAAGCCTTGCGGTGCGCGGCTATCGACACACCCAGCATCGCTTTTATGGGTTGCTAGGCTTTGGCGGAGCGCTTCAGGTGGGCTTAGGCATCGGAACCCTTCTCTACCAAGTGCCGACAGAATTGGCTGTTCTACACCAGCTGGGAGCCTTTTTCCTGTGGTCTTTAGCATGGCCTCTGGCCTTCCCTCCTTCATTTCACACAAGGTAAAAAACAATGTCCGCAGCTCCTTGTTCCACCCCTCGATTTTACGGAAGACGCAAAGGGCGCACCTTGCGCCAGAAAGCCCAAGCCGCGTTTGAAACAGGTTTGCCGTCCCTCACGTTTGACCCAGCAGAAGATTTTTTCGTCCCCCACCATCCTACCGAAGCTTGGCTTGAAATTGGCTTTGGCAGTGGGGAACACCTGCTAGCCCAACTGAAACAGCATCCAGCTTTTTTGTTTTTGGGGTGTGAGGCCTACCAAAACGGGGTTGCAACCTTTATCAAAGAACTTCCCCTTGAAGATCATCCCCGGGTTCGCCTTTTTTCTAGCGATGTCAGAACCTGTTTGCCAACCATTCCACCTGCAACGTTTTCCCGAGCTTTTGTTTTGTTTCCCGATCCATGGCCTAAAAAACGCCATCACAAGCGGCGCCTTCTCCAACCTGCTTTTTTGGATCAACTTGCCAGGGTTTTGAAAGACCATGGGGAAGTAAGGGTTGCAAGTGACGACTTGGCTTATGTTGAATGGATTCAAGACGTGTTTCAGCAACACCCAAATTTTGAAAAGAACAGGGCTATCATTGCTTCTAGCTCAGAAACTTGGCCAGAAGCATGGCCCCGCACCCGCTATGGGAACAAAGCCCTGGAGCAAGGCAAAAGTTGCACATTTATGATTTTTAAGAAGCGGTCAGCTGTTGAAGCTGATCTCTAAAAACGTCAAGCCCCGCACCCGTTTTGGAGCTGGTTGCTAAAATGGGAAGCCCTTTTGCATGTTCCAACAGGGTTGCTTTTGGCACCTTATCTGTTTTGGTAAAGACGACTTCATAGGCAACTCCAAGGGCCTGCAAAAACCTCGTCATCTCTAGGTCTGAAGCTTTAAATCCGTGGCGCCCATCCACAAGAACATAAACCTGGCGAAAGGGAGGCTCCATCGCGAAAAAAGCCTCCATCAACGGCGACCAAGTCTTTTGCTGGGTTTTAGAGACTGCAGCATACCCATACCCTGGCAGGTCGATGAGGTGAATCCTTTGGTCCCAAATATAAACGTTGACTTGGCGTGTTCGGCCAGGGGTTTTTGAAGTGATGGCTAATTTTTTACGCCCTAAAATGGCGTTGAGCAAGCTGGATTTACCCACATTAGAGCGTCCAACAAAAACCAGCTGAGGGCGCAGAAACGTAAACGTATCCAGGCCCTCTAGAGAATCAAAGCCTGCGACGAACGCGGACGATTTTACCGGAAATACGTTTCCCGCAGGCTTTTGTGTCATTTTGTTGGCTCAAGGTAGGCAGTATCATACCGCCCCAGCTCATAGCGCTGAATAAGTTGTTGCAGATCCCGAATATAGGCTTCTCGGCGGATGGAATAAGCCCACAAACCTTTAGCTAAGATGAAACCAGAAGGAAGCTGGCCTTTGGTACGCATTTGAAGCCGAGCTTGATGGAAAGCCCGGTAAGCGGGATGCCTGTTCAAGTTCCGAATATAAGACACAACGCTGTGGCGCAGGCTTGGGTACGACGCCACCTGAGTCAACGTCTGCATATGCCCAAAGATGGAATTTTTGTTCATCGCTGCTTGGGAATGCCCAAATCCTGTTTCCAAGATAGCCTGGGCAAGGGCCAAAGAAGGAGGCACGAAATCTAACCTTGCTAGCAACGCTTTTTCATCAAACGGGCGAACCCGATATTCTTTTGCCACATGGCGTAACCACGTGCGATCAGCTTCCCTCAACGTTTTCCCTTGGTTTATCTTACTGAAAAGACGGATAGCACGCACCCGGGCCATCAACGTATACTCATTCTCTTCCAAAATGAGGGGCAAAATCATTTTGATAAACAATCTTTGCCTATCTTTTTCAGTCTTTGCACGCTTCCAATCTTCTGGAAAATGGGAAAGGTAAATCCGAGGCACGGAAGCATCGCCCCGCTGCACATCGCCTAAGCGAAACGCATGATCTTTAAAGACGTTTCGTACTTCGGCGGTGCTTTTAGGGCGCAACAAAACGCCTAAACCATAAGAGGAAGAAAAATGAGGCTTCTGACGCGCTGCAACCATTGGGACTTGCTCTTCAGAACGTTGGGCAGAAACCATTTCGGGTTCAGCGTTCGCAACAGGCTCTAAAGCTTTTTTGAAAAAAGGCGAGCCTTGGGGGGCGAAATAAAACAATGAACCAACAGAGCAAGAAAGAATTCCCAACCCCAGATAAATACAAATAGACTTTAATTGGAAGCGTATCAACAAGCTTCTCCTATCGTTGTTAACCTTTAAGACAAAAGAGATTCCCGAACCTC
>JBOFRK010000138.1:0-5277 GCA_051650945.1 Alphaproteobacteria bacterium | reverse complement strand
CTGAAACTGTTGTGACGCCAGAAATTTTTGTGTTCTCTAAATTAGCAGACCCTTTTACATTTAATTCTTTAAATACAACATGTTTGCTGTTTAAAAGCCCTTCTACACTAACTTTATGAGCCTCCACATGGGACAGTTGTAAGGGCCCAAATGATTGAATATTTCCTGAAAAAGTGAGGGTGCTAAATACGCCTGGGCCGTATAGCGTGATGGATGGTTTTTCCCCAAATTCTGCCATTTTAGAAAAAATGGGGTGCTTTTTGGTTTTGTCTGGAATAGGCTTTAAATTTTCAAAAATAGCTTCAAATGCCTCAATATCTGCTTGGGAGCCAATAGTATTTGAGCTGATAGGGATCAATTGCTGCATCCATTTAGGTGTATACGTCTCTAGATATTTTTGAAGCGAGGCTTGAACAACATTAGAAAATGTGCAGAAAAGGGATCCTAAAAAAAAGATTCTTAATATCATGTGTTTGTTTTTCCTGAGAAAAAAGCATTTCTTTTCTAAAAGGAAACCATAACTTCCTTAAAAGAAAATAAAAAAGGCTTTGAAAAACAAAGGTTTTTTGAAACATTAAGGTTTTTTTTACGGATCAACGATGCTCTATCGCGCAATCAGGCCGCCGCTGATAGCTTGACGGGCAAGGGTGTCTACGCGCTCATTTTCAGGGTGTCCGGCGTGGGCTTGGACCCATTCCCAGGTAAGCATATGTTTTTGGGTCAGATTCCATAATAGTTGCCACAAATCAACATTTTTCACCGGTTGACGGCTTGCGGTTTTCCACCCTCGTGCTAACCATCCTGAGATCCATTGGGTGATGCCGTCGCGCACGTAAAGGCTGTCTGTGTAAATAGTAGCCGTAGATTTTTCAGGGAGGTTCTCCAAAGCCCGAATCGCCGCCATCAATTCCATGCGATTGTTGGTGGTGGCTGGATCAAACCCAGATAAAATGGTCTCTCCTCCTTCAGGTACATAAATTAAAAAAGCCCAGCCTCCTGGTCCCGGGTTACCTAAGCAGGAGCCATCTGTAAAAATGCGGTAAGGGACTGAAGAAGCAACCGACACACCAAAATCCTGTGAAAAAATTGTTAATCTACTGCTTCAGACAATACGATAGAATTGCATTTAGGCGCAAGCGTCCTGCGGGGGTTACGCAGATTTTTTCAGGAGTCTGCGTTAAAAATCCTTGAGCCACAAGGTGAGCAAACGCAGCTGGATTAACCCAGTTCTCAAACGAACTTCCGGTTTCATCCTGAATGAGATCCAGCAAAACACCTTCTTGAAGGCGCAACCCCATGGAAAACAACTCTAAAAAACGTTGCTCAGGTTCCAGGGGTGTCAGTTCTGAAACACCTTGGCCAGCAGCCTCTACTTGGGCCAACCATTTCTCAGGCGTTTTATGGGTTTGAAATGCCCAGGTTTTAAGCCCTTCTTTGAGGCGTCCATGGGCACCTGGCCCAATCCCCACATAAGGTTTTCCCCGCCAATAACCTAAATTGTGGACAGAGGCCTCCCCAGGGTTGGCGTAATTAGAGATTTCATAAGCATCTAACCCTTGGTTTTGGGTAAGCTGTTGGGTGATGTCAAACAGCGCGATGGCTGTTTCTTCCTCAGGTTCTTTCAAATCTCCTCGCTGGAAGCGCGTGTAAAAAGGTGTGCCAGGTTCATAGGTTAGCTGATAGAGTGACAAGTGGCGAGGTTTATACAATCGAAGAGCTTCTCCAAGTTCTTCCTCCCATGCTTGGGGAGTTTGGGTTGGAAGTGCGTAGATCAGATCAAACGAAAACTTTGGAAAGAGGGTGGAGGCCAATTGGAGGGCTTGATGACTTTGGTCTGGGGTATGGTGCCGCCCTAAAAAAGCCAATTGTTCAGCCCGTAAAGATTGAATTCCCAAAGAAAGGCGGTTCACACCCCCTTCGCGGAATTGAGCAAATTTTTCGGCCTCCACAGAGGTGGGATTAGCCTCTAACGTAATTTCTATGTCATCTTCAAAAGTCCACAGATTTTTAGCTTCTTCGATCAAGGCCTGAACCGTTTCAGGGAGCATCAAAGAAGGGGTTCCACCGCCGAAAAAAATGCTTTTCAAATGAAAAATGTCTGGGGCATTTGGATCAGCGCGTGTCTGCATCCATGTTGCCATCCAGCGCATTTCTCGGCGTAAAGCTTCCCGAAAGCGGCTTTGGTCTACTTGGGAGCGCACATGGCTGTTGAAATCACAATAAGGACATTTAGCTAAACAAAATGGCCAGTGAATATAAAGCCCAAAAGGGATTGTCGCCATTTTTTAACGTCTTGCCCTCATACCATGTTTCCAGTTAGGATAATTCAAGAACCAAGGGCTGCTTTTTCTAAGTCTTGCAAGACTTTAGGGTTACGGAAGAGATTTTCTAGATGCTCCACCTCATCCAAAGAGGTGTCCAGCCTAAACCGAAGAACGGGGAGAAATTTCAAGGTGATTTTCCCGATCAAGAGTTTTTGAAAAACAGAAGCGGCCTTCCCAAGGGCCTTCAATACAGCGTCCCGTTGGTCACCGCCAAGGGGCATCACATAAACCGTCGCATAACGCAGATCTGGGCTTACCTCAACTTTCGTTATCGCCACACTGACGGGCCCTAAACCCCGAGACCATTGGTCATAGTGTTGAAAAATTTCCGCCACTGCTTGACGTAACAGCTCACCTGCGCGCCGTTGACGTTGGGACCTTCCGCCCTCTTGGTTTTTGCTAATTCTTTGGAAAATCATGGCTTTTATGCACTCCTGTCAATTTTACAACGAGCGTTGAATTTCCTCAATCTCAAAACATTCGATGACATCACCTTCTCTGATATCTTGGTAATTTTCAAAAGCCATACCACATTCATAGCCTTCACGCACTTCCTTGACTTCGTCTTTCAGACGTTTCAAGGTTTTTAAAGACCCTTCATGGATGACAATATGATCCCTAAGCAAGCGTACTTTTGCACCTCGCTTAACCATCCCTTCCGTCACCATGCAACCCGCAACTTTACCCGTCTTCGTAACGTTGAAAACCTGACGAATCACGGCGTTTCCTAAGAATTGTTCTCGCAACGTTGGGGATAGAAGCCCAGAAAGAGCCGCCTTAACATCATCCAAGATGTTATAGATAACCGAATAATAGCGGATATCAAGCCCTTCTTTTTTTGCGATTTCTCGGGCTTGAAGGTTTGCACGCACGTTAAATCCAACAATCAAAGCCCTCGAAGCTTTTGCGAGGACTGCATCGCTCTCTGTAATGGCACCCACAGCGCCATGCAACAAACGCACCCGAACTTCTTCATGGGCAATCCCCTCCAAGCTGCTCGTTAAAGCTTCTAAAGACCCTTGGGTATCTACCTTTAAGATAAGCGGCAGCTCCACAACTTGGGTGTCAGTTCCCGAAGCCTTTGCGGTTAAAATTTCTTCCCAAGATTGGGAAGAAGCTGAAACAGCGACCTTTTTCTGATGCGCCTGGCGCTCACGAAATTCTGCAACTTCACGGGCGCGTGCTTCATTATCCAAGGCAATAAATAGATCTCCTGCGGAAGGTGGCGCAGAAAAACCAGAAACCTCAACAGGCATCGAAGGCTCTGCTGTGAGAACTTTTTTCCCGTGATCATCGATCAGCGCGCGTACGCGGCCCCATTCTTTCCCTGCTACAAAAATATCACCCACTTTAAGGGTTCCCTTTTGAACCAAAATGGTCGCAACAGGACCACGCCCTTTTTCAAGCCGTGCCTCAACCACAACCCCTTCAGCCAAACGGTTTGGATTTGCTTTTAAATCCAAAATTTCCGCCTGCAAGAGAATGGCTTCCTCTAACTTATCCAAATTTAGACCTGTTTTAGCAGACACCTCCACATCTAAAACATCTCCCCCAAGGTGCTCTAGAATAATTTCATGGTGAAGCAGCATTTGCCTGACATGATCTGGGTTAGCACCAGGTTTATCGATTTTGTTAATAGCAACCACAATAGGGACACCAGCGGCCTTAGCATGATGGATGGCTTCAATGGTTTGGTCCTTCACGCCATCATCTGCTGCCACCACAAGCACCACGATGTCCGTTACATGGGCACCCCGGGAGCGCATTTCTGTAAAAGCTGCATGGCCTGGTGTGTCAATGAAAGTAATCCGTTTACCAGAGGGGAGAGAAACTTGGTAGGCCCCGATATGCTGGGTAATGCCGCCAGCCTCAGAAGCCACTTGATTTGTCTTACGTAGAGCATCCAGAAGGGAGGTTTTTCCATGATCCACATGACCCATAACCGTAACAACAGGAGCTCTCGTTATTAAATGTTCTTGGGCATCCTCTTGAAGTGTCAAATCTCGCTCAATATCAGACTCAGATGTGCGGGTTACCCGGTGCCCTAACTCATTGGCAACTAACTCAGCTGTCTCGCCATCGATAGACTGATTTTGGGTTACCAAAACCCCCATGTTCATCAATATTTTGATGACGTCTCCCACTTTTTCAGCCATACGGCTGGCAAGCTCTTGAACCGTAATAAAATCAGGGATCGTAAAGTCTCGAAGCACTTTCTGAGCAGAATTTTGTTGGGAGGAGACCTGTTTTTTCCTCCGTTTCTTCCCAAAGCTACGCCTTGATGTAGAACCATCTTCATCTTCTTCATCAGAAGATCTCCAAGCTACTTGCTTCAGGGATCTGCGTATATCTGTTTTACGGACATCAGCAGAATCTGTGCGACTCGGACGTCGTTTAGGCGCTGCCTCTTCTCCCTCTTCATCTGTTCGTTCTTTAGGTGGATGTATAACCCGAGGAGGGGATTTTTTCTTTTCAATAATCTTAATGCCAAGGGAAAGGTCTAAAGGCAGAGCTGGCTGCTCTTCTTTAAAATTTGGTACATTTATAGCTGTTTTTTCAGCTGTAAGAGCTTTCTCTTGCTGTTTTTCTCCAACCTCTGCAGCACGCTGTAGCTCTAATTCTGCAGCTTGTTTTTCAGCAAGCAAAGCATCTTCAGCAGCCGTTTGCATAGCCTCTTTCAAAACCCGCAGACGCGTATCATGCTCTTCATGGGTAAGACGAGAGGGATCCCCAGAAAATCGAGGAGATGCCTCCCCTTGAAAAATTTCAGACAGCTTCTCAGATTCAGTACCTGATGGGTGATGCAATCGCTTTTTCTTTACCTCAACCGTAACTGTTTTTGACCGACCATGAGAAAAACTTTGCCGCACTTGGTTCAAACCCAAGGGTTTTTTTCCACCAATGGTTTTACCAAGGGAAAGCGGATTTTTTTCTTTTTCGGGTGTTGGGTCTT
>JBOFRK010000137.1:0-5972 GCA_051650945.1 Alphaproteobacteria bacterium | reverse complement strand
GCAGCGCGTCTGGATTTAAAGCCGAAGCTTCCCTTGAAAAAGCAACGGCTGCTTGGCGTTGAATAAACAACCGCTTGCAACGGAAGAGCGCTGTGGCGTGATGCTGCGCTTCTCGAAGCGCGTCTACCTCTGCGCAAATCCCGAAAAGCTTCGCGATAAAGGCTTCCACATGGGGCGCAAGCTTCAACATCAGCTGGCTTTCTTGGGAGGGCTCCAGGGTGTGAGGGCAGTCCCTCGCTTTCTCCACAAGCCCCCCCAAGCCTTCTTCCCCCAAAAAATCCAAAAAATGCTGATCTAGGTGAGCAAGCCCCTCCAGGGTGTGAAGATCTTGGAAAGAAAGGCCAAAGCCAAGGGTGAGATCCATATCAAACAATCTTCACAAATTGCGCCATATCAAGGTTTCTGTCTGGCGTTTTTGGCTCCCCAACCGAAGGCGTTGTTGCCAGGAGGTTGGCTTTAAAAAGGGCTCTAAAACAGGTGGCGGAGCGCCCTCCCAAAAGACGAGCCCTGCTTTTTCATAGCAAGGTTTGAGCACTTTTTCCAGATAATCCGTGTTAAGGCAGGGAAGTTGAAGCTTTTCCAGGTAAGCCGCGTCTTCAAAGATGCTCATGTTCAGCTGCAAGATAAGCCAAGCACCAGGTTTCCCAAGTTTTAGCACCATCTCAAGAAAGGCAGGAGTCGGGGTAATGGCCTCCCTCAAGAGCCCTGACCAGGGAAGGCGAACGGTGATGACATCCGCCACGTTCGTTAGTCCCTCGGGAAGCTCCGGAAGGGCAGCTTGAAGGTAGAAAAGGTTTTGGGTTGTAAGGCCTCCCCGCGCAGGCTTACGGGCTGCTTTCCAGGAAAAATGCGCCAACGCAGATGTTTGAGCGTCAACCCCCAGACACAATAGAGAAGGGTTTTCCTTCGCCATGAGGTAGGGAAATTTACCATCCCCCGTTCCCAGATCCAACAAAGTTGAGGCAAATCCGCGTTGCAGGTGATGAAAAGCATCTACCTCCATGTCTAGCCACTGGTTAGCCTGCAAAAGCCTAATCATCGTTGTTCCTTTAAGCGCCTGCGGCGGATACAAGCGTCCGCCACAGCTGTACCTTTTTGGGCCATAAAAAATTTTACTCGGGCGAAAGGATAACACAATTTTTGAGCAACGATGCCAGTTTTTAAGAGGTTAAAAGAGCTTGTTTTGGACAATTTTTTGCCCATTTTAAAAATTAACAAAGCGATAAAAAATTTTCTTTATTAAAATTTTATTATTAATTACTGTTTCTATATTAATTATTAATTAATATAAATTAATAAAATGTTTATTTAGAAAAGGATTTGTCAAATGAAATTTAATAAAAAATCAGTATTTTTGTTAAAGTTGTTAGCCATAGCATCTGTAGGGAATTTTATGACTTCAGAAGGAAATGCGGGAAGATTTGGTACACCCGGGAATTCCCACGGTCTTAACCATCACAGACATCTTGAAGTGCAAGAGAGCAAAAGAAAAGCTGCTATGCGGGCTGCTACTGCGGCTAAAAAGCACGCAAATCAAGATGCAAGTCTTCTAAGAGGAGAATTTGGCGATCTTCTCGATAATTTGCCTGAGGTTCTTAATTATTCGCCAAGTATGCCAGTTGATCTAATTGATCTGGGATAAAATGACAGCTACTAAAGCTCCGCAAGTTGACCCCACAAGCACCAGAAATTAACTCTGGACTTTTTAGCGGCCTTATTGAGCATCACTTCAAATTAAACCAGTAAATCGATTTCATAAAATAAAAATTCTTCACCCCTTAGTGTTTTTTACTCAAAAGACGCTAGGGGGTAACGTTGTTGATCAGTTTGAAGGATTTTGGGGCGGCTTGCCCCCCGGGTCTGGGTTAAAATAAGACATTTTATCCTTTACGTTTTTCCAAGCCTCTGCATCTTTGGGGGGAACGCCTTTGGCTGTAATCACAGGCCAGAGATTGGCGTATGTGCGATTAAACGCAACCCAGTGCTCCATATCTGGTTCTGTATCAGGTTGAATAGCTGCGGGCGGGCACTCTGGAACACAAACTCCACAATCAATGCAAATATCTGGGTCAATAACCAGCATGTTGTCGCCTTCTCGGAAACAGTCTACCGGGCAAACCGTCACGCAATCCATGTACTTACAGTTTATACAAGCATCTGTAACAACGTAGGTCATGCACATCACCTCAAGGTTTCATCTGGTTCGAGAGAATAGCATATTTTTAAAGCCGTCGCGCTGGATTTTTGAGAGGTGTTCAAGGACTATTTTAGACAATTTTTTGATCATCATTTTTATTAACAAAAAGATAAAAAATTTATTTTTATTTTTATTTATTGTTAATTATTATAAATGAAAAGTTAATTTTATGGAAAGGATTTAACTGATGGCATCTAAGAAAAAATTAGCACTTTTGCTGAAATTATTAATCGTAGCGTCTGGTGTTTCTGTATCTTCTGAGGGTATGGCTGGATTCCCCAGGCCAGGAAACACCCATGGCCTCAATCCGAATAGGCCTGCTGCACGCGCGGCACAATCAAGGCCTCAAGGAACTGTTGGAGGACCTCAGAATTTCCAGGATGCTTTACTCGGAAGAGTTGCACAACGGTCAGATATTCGTAGCAGAGGTACAAGTGGTGCTTCCGTGACTTCAGAGGGTATGGCTAGATTCTCTAGATCAGGAAACACCCACGGTCTTAACCCACATAGGCCTGGTGCACACACATTAGCGTCAAGGCCTCAAGGAACTGTTGGAGGACCTCAAAATTTCCAGGATGCTTTACTCGAAGGAGTTGCACAACGGTTAGCTGTTCGTGGTAGGGGCCCAAGTGTTCCTGTAGACTTCCAATCGATGTCTCAAGATGCTTTACTTAGGGACTCAATGACTTTGGTGCAGAGCCTTATGCACGTCAACCAACCCCACCATCACGATAAACAGATTCCCGCAGCGGTTGGTAAAATTGCAACGCTCTTTAGAATTTTGAATCCGAATGCTGAGCTAAAAACGTTTCAGCAAGCTCGGACAGATATTTTGAGCTATGCTCAAGGAGTGGATCAAGGCGTTTTTGGAGCTGTTCCTCCAGCAATTCCTGGAGCATCAAATCATCAAACCTACCATGGTTTGGTGGCCAAGCGGGTTGATTATATAGAGCCTCTTAAACCCCAAACTGAAAAACTGCTGCCTATGTGTCTCTATTTTGCAGAATCAGATGAGGCTGAGCGCACTTTGGTTATGAATTTTGGCGTTCAAGAAGGAAGCACAGATTCGGCTCTCTATAATAACCTTTTTATTTATTTAGCGAAGCGATTGGAAGAGCAAAAAAATGGCAATATTCCAGGAAATTTGGCTTACCAAGGTAATGCTGGAGATGAATTAGAGGCGGCGCTTGCGTTGAGCGCTACTACTCCACAACCGAATACGCATGACGATGAAGATTTAGCAGCTGCTATTGCGTTGAGCCTTCAAGAAGAAGAGGATCCAATCACTCAGTTGATGGAAGCTCTTAGTATCAGTAGAAATGAAGCACAAGACGTTTTGAGAGAGGATCCTAACGCCTTGGAAACACTAGGTATTAAATAAAGATACGCAAACAGTAAAAAAACTTTATAACTAGGCTAGGTCAGGAGATCTAGCCTTTTTTTATCTCATTAGACAAAAAATGATTTTCTTTTTGTCAAAAAAGTATACTATAATGACGTTTTTATGGTCAAAAAGGTGTTTTTATGAAAAAAGTAACTATTTCTCTTGCGTTAATTCTATTCACTTCCACAGCTTCTATAAGTGTGGCCATGAGGGGTGGGCCTATTGCCAGACACCCGGGGCAAGGCAAGGAAAATAAACAACCAACAGCAACCCCTACTAGGGCAGTTCCAAGAGCCAGCTCAAACGTTGCTGTCCCAACCACCCTTGAAGGAAGGTTAGAAGGCTTAACAAAACTTGCAACATCCATTCTGCGGGATAACAACCCCCATAAATATGATGCGCAGATTCCCGGATCAACTCAAAAATTGGTGGTTTTATTCCGTGAAATAAACCCAGAGGCTCAATTGTTGGATTGGAATGCTGCAAAGGTATCCTTCCTAAAGTATGCTGCTGATGTGGATGCAAACCCAGAATTTGTTTCCCCAGAGCTTGGGGCAAGCGCCCATAAAACCTACCACGGGTTGATGACAGCAAGGGTTGACTATATTGAGAAAAGCACCCCCCCAGCCTTAAAAGCTGCAACCCAGCAGTTGCTTCCCATTTCCCTTTATTTTGCTGAATTGCAGGGGTACCCAATGGGATTGATTCTTAACAGCGCTGTGCAAACTGGCAGCACCAATTCAGCACTTTATAATAACTTCTTTATCCATTCAGCAAGAGCAATGGAAGAGCAACATAAGGCAAAGCAGCTTGAAGCTGATTTCGCCCTTGCGTTAAGCTTGAGTGAAAAAAATTAACCTCACTTAACTATCCAGCCCCCAGCAGGCCAACAGCTTCCTCCTTATGGAAAAGCTTAAGCAACAAGCGAAGCGCTTTTCCTCTGGGGGTTTGAAGCCTGGGGTCTTCCTGCAAAATCTGCTCTGCAAAGGCTCTGGCTGTGGACAGCAGAGGATGATGCACGGCTAAATCTGCAACACGGTAAAGCGGAAGGCCACTTTGGCGTGTCCCCAGGTGATCCCCTCCCCCACGCAAAAGCCAATCTTGCTCGGCAATCCAGAAGCCATCTTGGCTTTCTCTTAAAATTTTCAAGCGCGCTTGGCCTTCGTTGGTTAAGGGAAAATTATAAAGAAGAAAGCAGTAAGACGCTTCATGGCCACGGCCCACACGCCCCCGAAGCTGATGCAGCTGCGCCAGGCCAAACCGTTCAGCATGTTCAACCACCATCAACGTTGCCTGGGGCACATTCACACCCACCTCAATGACGGTGGTTGCCACCAACAGGCGAAGTGCTCCCTGGCGAAAGGCTTCAATCACGCCTTGCTTCTCTTCGGATTTCATCTGGCCATGGAGGAGCCCCACCTTTCCTGGAAATATTTTTTCGAGGGATTCAAAACGGGAGGTAACGTCAGATAACGAAAGGCTTTCAGATGCTTCTACCAAGGGGCACACCCAATACCCCTGCCCGCCTGCTTGGATGAGATTAGCAACGCTTTGCAACACATCTGCTTTTTTGTTGGGTCCAAAGAGCAGCGTTTTGACGGGGAGTCTCCCTGCAGGTTTTTCCTCAAGGCGCGACACATCTAAATCACCATAACGGGTGAGCTCAAAAGTTCGGGGGATGGGGGTTGCGCTCATCACAAGCAGGTGAGGTGCCAACCCTTTTTGGGTTAATTTTAATCGTTGCGCCACCCCAAACCGGTGTTGCTCATCAATCACCACCATACCCAGCTGCTTAAATTGCAGGGGATTTTCTAGCAGGGCGTGGGTTCCGATCACAACCTGAGCCTCGCCTGCTTGAAGTTGATTATAGATGGCTTGCTTTTGCCGGGTGCTTGAGGTGAGAAGCGCAATCTTAACACCGCTCCCCTCCAAAAGCGCCCTAAACTGGTCAGCATGCTGTTGGGCTAGAATTTCAGTAGGCACCAAAAACGCTACTTGAAACCCAGCTTCCAGCACGGATGCCATCCCAGCGAACGCAACGATGGTTTTACCACTTCCCACATCTCCATGTAATAACCGCCCCATAGGTTTGGGCTTTTGTAGATCCTCCGAAATCGCTTGAAGCGCGCTTGTTTGAGACACTGTGAGGGGGTGCTTAAAAGCCTTCAACAGATGGGCTTGAAGGGTTTGGGCGGGTAAAAAAGCGACGCTTTTTTGATCAACAGCAGCGTTTCTTGCCAACAAGAGCGCCAGTTGTTCCGCCAAAAGCTCATCGAATGCAATGCGCTGACGGGAGGCTGTATGGGGGCTTAGGTCTCCTTCGCAGGTTACCTGATGAAGGGCCAGCACGGCCTCTTTCCAGCTGGGCCATTTCTTTGTTTGTAAAAAAGA
>JBOFRK010000136.1:0-2045 GCA_051650945.1 Alphaproteobacteria bacterium | reverse complement strand
ACAGAGGGCCAGGTTCTTTTACCGGCATTCGGTTGGGGATGGCAACCGCCCAAGCCCTTTCCTTAGGGCTTGAAATACCTTGGGAGTCTGTCACAAGCTTTGAAATTGCGGCCTATGCCTATGGTTGCGAACTTCAACAGATGTTCAAGCCAGCACTGCCGGTGTGGCTGCTTATCGACACAAAAGGATTTCAGATGGGGTGTGCAGCTTTTTCTTTGGAAGAAAAAGCTATTTCAGAGCCGTTTTATGGAACGCCTCAAGATATCGCCAACACATTATCTGGAAAACATGGCATGATCCTAGGAACGGGGCTTGAACGTTTAAAGGCTCATTTACCAAATCTGAGTGATTTTGTTTTTTACGAATTTCCCAAAACCTCTCTCGCTTGTTTTTTGGGGGCCTATGTCCAAGATTCTGATCGTTTTACGTTACACGGAACAAGCCAGGATGAATCCCCCCTTTACGGGCTTCATCCTTATGCGCTTTAGCTAATCTTTTTTCCTTTTTGGCAAAATGTCCGCTTGCGCGAACGCTTCCTTACTGGAAGCTCACCTCGACAAGCTTACTGTGCCTGTTGCGGAGATGGCTGAATTGCTCCCGGATGGGCGAAGTTTCTGGCACAGAAATAGTTAATTTTTTTAAATCTGTACTTGGGATTGCCCCCAATAAAGCGGTTAGGACGACTTTGTCTTCAATCTTGTTACCGTTCAGAGAAAGCCATATAATCTCACTTGGAAGGCTTTGGGCGAGGGCTTTGGCCCCTTCGTTTCCAATGTTGTTATAGCTCAGATTAAGCCATTTAAGTTTACTTGGAAGCCCTTGGGCGAGGGCTTTGGCCTCTTCGTCTCCCATGTTGGTATGGCTCAGGTCAAGGTTTTCAAGAGAAATGGGCAAAATGGTCTCTAGGATTTTGATGCCCTCTGGGCTAATGTTTAGCCCTATTAGGCTCAGCTCTTTTACCGGCGCATGGCGAAAGAGGTTCGTGAAAGCCTCTGAAGGTTTTTTGTTTTCCCAAAATTTATCCGTTGCTAAATCCCAAAAGAATTTTTTAAATTGTTTCACGTTTGGGAGGTTTCTCGGGATTTTGATGTCAGTGAAAAGCGGCGTAACCAAATCCCTCAGTTTTTTCTCAACCAAGCGCATGTTTTGGAGATCAGATTTTGCAAGCCCCTCAAGGATCAATTTGATGATCTCTGGGGGAATCATCTCGAAAGACAGCTGGTCAGTAGGCGTAGCAAGGGGTGCTGCCACCGCGTGGGGGACTTGGTCGCTTGTTTCATCGGTGGCTTGATTGATTTTAGAACCTGATCCTGCCAGAGCAAGATAAGGAGTCATCAAGGCAATAAAAGCAAGCTTTAAAAGCGCCTTTTGGGTCAACCTGTTATACATATCATCTCATGTTCTATAATAAATTCAAGTTATTATAGTGTATTTCTAAGAAATTTTTCAATTATTATTTTTTGCCTAAATGAGCTAAAATCCCTCTCGCCCTACAACACAAACTCCGTGAACAAGGCACACCAATCTTCTCGGGCAAAAAATTCTGTATCCCAAAAAAACTATTTGCGACAATTCAATTCGGCGTTACAGTATCTTCTTTAGGCACTTTTGAAATCGAAGATGTTGAATTATCATGTCAGTATTTGATTTGTCACGGTCAAACCGTACCCCCCTCGGCAAATGGTGGTGGACCGTGGATTGGTGGATTCTTGTCTCGCTTTTTCTTTTGCTCGGTGTCGGCGTGCTCTTTGTGCTTGCTGCCAGCCCTGCTGTGGCTCAACAGCACGCCTGGAGCACATTTTACTTTGTTAAGCGTCACTTGATTTTGTTTTTCCCTTCAGTTCTTTTGATGGTTGGCATATCTCTTTTGAATTTGCGACAAATACGCCGTTTGGCCCTTATGCTATTCGGGTTTAGCCTCTGCCTCTTGGTGGCAGTCCTTGTGGTGGGGGCGGAGATAAAAGGGGCCAGGCGTTGGATGAATGTGCTGGGCTTTTCGCTCCAACCATCAGAGTTTATCAAACCAGCCTTGATTATTTTATGCG
>JBOFRK010000135.1:0-4408 GCA_051650945.1 Alphaproteobacteria bacterium | reverse complement strand
TGTGCCAACCATTGATGGCGGGCGGGTGCGCCTTGCAGTCCCTGAAGGAACCCAGTCAGGCCATCAGTTTCGCATTAGAAGCAAAGGAATGAGCATCTTGAACAGCAGCGCCCGGGGGGATATGTATGTGCATGTTCAGATCGAAACGCCGGTGAACCTTACCAAAAAGCAAAAAGACCTCTTACAAGAATTTGAAGCAGCAGGAGGTGGAGCAAACCAAAGTCAGCCCCAGTCAGAAGGGTTTTTTGCAAAAGTCAAAGATTTTTGGGACAACCTTAAGGACGGTTCTTAGGGCAAGTTTGAGAAGGCCATAAAACATGCAGGTTGGTTTTTATCAGCTCACCCTTTCTTCCCTAGAAAAAGCGTTACCTCGCTTGCTGGAGAAGATTTTAGAGGCGGGGCACCGGGTGGTTGTGCTGGCGGGATCTTCAGAGCGTGTTCAATCCCTCAGCTATGCCTGCTGGACCTACTCTCCCCTTTCTTTCCTGCCCCACGGGACCCAGGCAGACGGCCACCGCCCGGAGGATCAACCCATTTGGCTCACAACCACGGAAGAACGCCCGAATGGTGCGTCCGTTTTGGTTTTGACAGAGGGGATGTTCCCTTCCAGCCTCGAGGGCTATGATCGCTATGTCTATATCTATGAGGCCCAAAGCCCTGAAGCGTTAGAGCGGGCAAAAGCGTTTGGAAAACAATTTGAAGCCCAAGGCGTAAGCCCCATCTATTGGAAGCAAACACCTTCTGGCTGGGCCAAAGAATAGCTTTTCCGTAAAAAACTTTTGAAAATTCTTTTTTAATTATTTTCATTCAAACTTATCTCATTGAATTATTTCATTTTTTGAGGAACATTGCATGCCAAACTATATTAAAATCTTTCAAATTTCGCTTTATTTTTTATCACCCATGCTCGTTATAAGCCCAAGCTCAGCAGCTGGATTTGTGGAAAGCTTTTCAAAAGCTTCAGGCTCTTTTTTTAATAAAAAAATTGTGAAAATTTCTGAAAAAGGCGTCATCGATTTAAAAGATACAGAGATGACGCCAGATGTTTTGGAAAAAATATTAAAAGAAGTTGAATCTTTATCGGATGATGAAAAAAAAACTATCAAAACATTTATCTTGAATTCGAGCTATACAACAGCGCCAAGATTAAAAGAATTTGAAAAAGGAGCCGTATCAAAATTGCTTGCGCTGCTTCCAAAATTTCCTAATTTGGTCAATCTAGAGCTTGCAGGACTTCAGCTGGATAAAGAAAAGGAGGCATTACTAGACGCATTAGAAAAGCTTAAACACCTCCAAAGCGCCGATTTAGGCAAAAATAATTTTGATTATGAAACAGCCCAAAAAATTGTAAACACGTTGCTGCCACTCTCTGATTTTAAGACGCTTATCCTAAAAGAAAATAATTTGAATGATCAAGAAAAAGAAGCGCTAAAAGACCAATTTGAGATATGGAAGCCATCACCAACGGGAGCAACATGGAGCCCCTCTTTGGATATTTAGCAGTCTAAAAAAATAAAAAACTAAGCAAGAGATAAAACGGGAGCAAGCAGCCTACAGCCCATCCCATATAGCCAAAAAAATGAGGCATCCGGACCCCTTTTTCTTCAGCAATGGAACGTATCATCAAATTAGGCGCGTTCCCAATGTAGGTGAGAGCTCCCATAAAAACAGAGCCCGTTGCAATAGCTACAAGGGTTGTATTCAGCTTAGATGTGAGTAAAGCAGCATCTCCCCCCGCCACATGAAAAAAAGCAAGGTAGGTTGGCGCATTATCCAAAAAAGCAGACAAAACCCCCGTAACCCAAAAAAAATGGGAGTTAGAAGGAACACCCTCCGGGGTCATCCAAGCAAAAACATTCACCAAACAACCTTGGGAGCCTGCCTGGAGGATGCTGATCACTGGAGCCGCCGTGATAAAAATACCAACGAACAAAATACCAACTTCCTGGAGGGGAAGCCAAGAAAAATTGTTTTTTTTGCGATGTTCTGCTTTTCCTAAGAAAAAGGAAGCCCCTATACACCCAAGCAACACAACATCCCGGCATAAATCCTGAAAATCTAAAGAAAAACCCAGAACATCTATGGAAATCCCTGGATTCCATATTCCGCTCAACAGCACGGCCCCCAGAGCTGTAGCAAACAGAATAATCTGCTCTTTGCCTGAAATTTTCAAAATTTTCCCAAAAGGTTTTCGCCTTTGGGTGTTTCGAATTTCTGGTGATTCTTTAGGATAAAAATAATAAGCATCTAAGCAAAAATAAAGGCCAGCCACAGGCAGCCAAACCACCAAAAAAGGCTTCCACAAATTAAACAAGGGCCATAAAAAGGGAACGTCATTCAAAAATCCGATGAACAAAGGAGGATCCCCCACAGGGGAAAGACTTCCACCAATGTTACACACCATAAAAATAAAAAAGATGACTGTGTGGGTTTTATGAACACGATCACGGTTCATTCGTAATAATGGATGAATCAAAAGCATCGCAGCCCCTGTTGTTCCGATAAAATTAGACAACAGGCTTCCCACCATCAAAAACATCGTATTCTGGAAAGGCTTTCCAGGAACGTAAATGTCAATATGCAAGCTGTTCGACAGAACGTAAAGGGTGGCAATCATAAAGACGAAAGGAACATAATCGCGGAGCAAAACTTCAAACACGAGATGGAACGCGAGCTGGGGTCCCTGTATCCATAACAAAGGAACAAAGACTGCCAAACCCCAGCTAAAAGTGATTTTCCCAAAATGCTGGTGCCACAGGTCCGGCATCACAGCAGGTAACAAAGCAAGGGAAAGGAGCAAACCAACGAAAGGAGCCAACCATAACACGGCCAGCTGGCTGCCATCCAAGCACAGATTCTGAGTTCCAGCAAAAGCGAAAGATGGCGATAGAAAAAGAAAAAAAATCAATGCTCTTAGAAAAAAAGGTCTCCGAACAAAGCCGACAACACTAAAGGACTTCAACCAAAGACTCCCCCAGGCACGCCTCTCCACAAAAGGTGGAACAGAGGCACGTGTGTCTCAGCTTTTAATAGCCTTGACGTTCATAGCGCTTTTTAGAAGCTTTTCGAACACGACGAACAGCCTCTGCTTGCTCACGAACCCTTTTTTCAGAAGGCTTTTCATAATGGCGGCGCAACTTAAATTCCCGAAACAGGCCCTCGCGCTGCAATTTTTTCTTAAGAACGCGGCTTGCTTGCTCAACGTTGTTGTTATTCACAATCACTTGCATTAACTACTCAAACTCCTTTTCCTTGACAGCCCATGGTACCGCGCTGCCTAAAATCTTCGGAACCTTACCCCACTCTAACCATTTTTGCAAGAGAGGAAAAAAACCGACTGTTTCATTGTACAACCTCCCTCGTTACTTTTCAAGAAATTCAAAATATTTTAAGCATTAAAAACGTTCTTGAATAAGCTGAACAGCCGCTTCATAGCCTTCCGACGCCAAAAGCTTTTCCTTAAGACCCGTCCCCCAACGGTATCCCCCCATCTTACCAGAAGAGGAAACAACCCGATGGCAAGGAAAAACGTATGCAACAGGATTGGCCTTTAAAGCCTGGCCAACCGAGCGCATTGCTTGAGGCTTACCAAGGGCTTTAGCAAGCTCTTGATAAGTCAACACTTGCCCCTTCGGAATAACCAAGAGATGCTTCCAAACCTCAATTTGAAAAGGCGTTCCCGCCAACAAAAGAGGTGGCACCTCTCCAGCAAAAACCTGCTCAACAAGAGGAGCTGTCACTTCTGCATGGTAGTACGTAAGCGGAAGTCTTAAATGAGACTGCGCTTGTTCTACTAAATATTCAGAACGCACGTTCCCTTGAAAAACGAGACCGCACAAGCGGTTTTGAAAAACAACACCAACAACGTTACCAAAGGGCGTTTTATGAACGCCATAAAAAAGACCCTCCTGAGAAATTTCTTGCAATTCCTCAAGGGATAACGTCACCAACGGCTCCTTGCGATCAAAAGAAGGCAGAGCGTAAGATCTTTGTCTCACTGAATAGTCCCCAATTAATTTTTATTTCACGTCATGCTCTGCTCTATTCTAGGACTTTTATCACAGTTTTTCCAAAAATGCAAATAATTTTCAAATATAAAATGGTTTTTTTAATAAATAAAAAAATATCAAATGGTTTTTTTATTTATTTCAATAGACATTTTTTTCTTTTATAGAAAGTTTTATCTAAATTCCAACAAAATTAACTTGTTTGTTCATAAATTTTTGAATTAGTCCTGAATGCCCAATCTGCCCAACACAACCTTTTGATTCAATAGACCTCTTGTCGAAACTCAATCAATGATCTCCCAATTGTAAATTCCAGCGATGAGATTGAAGCGCAAAGCAAATCGTCTTCGCCTGTTTCGATAGCGATCTGAGATAATTTTAAATCGCTTCAAGAGACCGAT